>NZ_JAJEQM010000005.1 GCF_020687385.1 Hominilimicola fabiformis | reverse complement strand
GCACTGTATTTGGCAACCTTTGAAGCAACAAAGAAGTGGACAATGCCACTTAGAAATTGGGGCAGAGTTTACGGAGAGCTGTCAATTATGTATGATGGACGACTTGTTTAGCATATATTTTTACATTTGTATAGTGTAAAAAATACGGTCTTTTACAAGACCGCTCTTGACGCGGAAGAAAATCCGTGCTATATTACAAAAAGGCAGATAAGCTGAATTTTGCTTATCTGCCCAAATAAAACTAAGTATTTTATCATAGAAAAATTAATTTACAGAAATAATCTCACACACTCGGTGCGCCTGCAAATAACGGTGGCTGGTATCTGATAGCAAGCCGAAACAATAATAACAGCAATACCACATCATCAGCCGGAATGAAAACCTTTTACAGTTCCCCCATTGTGCAGTCAACATTAGTAAACGGCGAATACAGACCGAAGCATGATATATATTTATACTATACATACGGCGACGGAACGGTATATTGTCAGGTGCAGAATGTAATAACGGGAGTAGCGCAAGAGGGATATGTGGACGATTACAGATTTAACACATCAGCGCCTAACATCTGTCTTATGACAGGTACGTCATTAGTTCCCGATATTTACGATAGTACGGGAACGCAGACGGCAGGCGATATAAAATGCGGCGCATATTTAAAAAATGTAATCTGGAGTGAAAATAAAATTTATAAGCAATCTTTATGGAAAGGTACAGCGTACAGCTTCGCAGGTAATAATTCATCTACCACAAATTATTTACTGACATACGACAGAGATAATGCAAGCTGTACCGCTACAAGCGACAGAGATACTATAAACATTTTTTATGACGCTGCATATGAACAATAATAACAAGATAAGTTAAGAGAAAGGAATGTTTTACTATGAAAAAGGTAATTTTAGGTTTAATAATTGGTATAGTTATATCGACGGGCACAATATATGCAAAACAGATAAATGACACAATAGAGATTGCGTATAATAACATTAAAATATCAGTTTTCGGACAAGAGTGCATTCCGAAAGATACGGACGGAAATATTGTTGAACCATTCATATATGAGGGTACAACATATGTCCCTATTAGAGCTATTTCACAGGCCTTTGGAAAACGTGTGGATTGGAATGACGAAACAAAAACCGTTGAAATCTGCCAACCATTTTCCTATCAAGAAGTTATGAAAGCTCAAGATGTAATTAAAACATTTTTTGATGATTTTGCAGAAAATAATTATACTGAAATGAAAAAAGTTCTTAGCGAGCCATTTTCTCAATATGATATTTCTAATGGTGTATATGGTATGAAATCAGCCACATTATCGGGAATTGAGTATATAGAAGAAAGTTCAGATTGGTCTACTGATACATTGATTTTTAATTGCACTTTCGATAATGTGGAGTTTACTCCTAACGCAAGTAATAATAATGGGAATAACAAAGGAGCTTGTTATATATTAGTTCATAAAGATAGAGATACATACACTATAAGTAATTTTGTTTCTGGACTTTAAAATACTTTGAGGATAAAACCTCAATATTTTTCTTATACAGAATAACTTATTTACAAAATCAATATAATATGGTACAATATGGTTACTTTTATAATGTTTTTGTAATAAGGAGTGAACAGCGTACAGCCACAATGTGTGGATTGTCAAAAATTTATGCGCTATTATAGGATTATAGGGACTAATAAAAAGTCGGACTTGTCAAAAAAATTTGTTTGATAGGTTCGGCTTTTTTAGTTTCTAATGCGAAAAATGACCGTTTAAGACTAAATAATATAGAAAGCGTAATATTATGTGTATTTATGACAGATAGTATTATGCTTTTTTCTTTTTATACGGCAATGCTAAATATATATCAAAATTTTTTTGGGTATCTTTACGAAAAATCGTTCATTCAATATTATAAATCGTTTTTTTGTTTTATTATATCAAAAGTGTATGAATTATATCTTTTTGTTTCGATAAATAAAATGATATGTTTTTTTATAAGACCTCCGCCCGATATGCTTGATTTTTCTTACAAACTTTTTGCTAAAATACAGAGAATTTTTATTAAATGTTTTTTCTGAAAACAAGCAGAAATTTATCTAATTATTTGTTCCCCATATGAGGGATAAAAAATCAGTTTTCGGTGTTAGGAGTTAAAACTATGAGAGAATTTTCAGAACAGGACAAGCAGCGCATATCAAAACAATTTTGTTCCTTTTGTTGCAGCGTCCTAAAAAATGAAGCAAACAATATAAGAGCTGAATATAAACACTATGCAGATTTGGAAATGGATTTTAGTTTCCTAAGTGACAAGGAACAGGCAGAATTATATACATTTGATTGCTATTTTGTAACCGATAATGTTTTCAATGTATGTGATATTCGTATCATAGTATCTAACAATATGTTGGCAGAAGCTATAAACAAACTTCCTTGTGATTTAAGAGATATTGTTTTACTATCATACTTTGCAAATATGCCTGATATAGAAATAGCAAAACAGCTTGATTTAAGCTATTGGATTGTTTTTCGGGCGCGCATACGCGCATTAAAACGATTAAAGGCAATTATCAGTACGGAGGGCATTAAGTGAAAAAAACTTTATCAGACATTCCTTTTTCAATAATCGAAAAAGCAATAAATGAAGACATAGAAGCCATTGATTACATACTTGCTCATTATAGAAATTACATAATTCGTTTGTCTACGAGAGTTGCCCGTGATGAAAATAATAATGAATATATGTATGTAGATGATGATATGCGTTCAAGACTTGAAAGTAAACTAATTTATAGTATTATAAAAAAGTTTAAAATCTTGTCTTAAAATAATGCGGGGTGCTTTAAGCACTCCGTAAAGTACACGATTTATCCGATATAAACGCATTATATCTCTAATGCGCTTATATGGGCTAAAATCCCCTTTGTTCTTTGACAACTGAATAATCCAATCATCAAATACTTTCTTTCCGAGCAGGAGCCGGCGGCTCGCCGTAATGAATGTAACAGCTTCTACCATACAAACAGTATGCCGAGTACGGACGTTTTACATTTTAGCGATAAGACCGTCAATAACTATCGGCTTGCAACCGATACGGCCACGATTGACGAAAAGTATAATGATACTCCCGCCTTGAACGCGTCACTGCATTGGGTGGCTGGACGAGAACCGTGCAGGGGTGAAATTCCCGTGATACTGATTAGCTATCAGTAGTTTGATGATTGTTTGAGTGATTGGGTTATTACTCTCGGTAGGTGGATTTAACATAAAATATTTATGGAGGTTCACTATTTATGAATGACACTACTCAAAACTTAGAACACAAAAATATTTGTAATAAAAAATCCCTTGACGCTGAAATTACATATCAAGTCAATGGAACCTCATTTGTTGTACAACCGATATTCAAAGAGAAATCTTTCGAAACATTAGGCTCTGTTTTATTACGGCTTATGACATCAAGCGAATAAAATTTTTAAAACAGGCTGACAGACGGTTAAAAGCGCGGTATAATATAAATGTAATACTGTTTATTTGACTGTCTGAAAGGAGGAAATAATGAAGCGGTCAAATAACAAACAAAAAGAAATGACAGCGGCTTTATATGTTCGTTTAAGCCGTGATGATAACTTAGAGGGCGATAGTTACAGTATAGGCAACCAAAAGAAATTACTAACCAAAATTGCAAAGGAAAAAGGCTATACAAATTTATTGATATTTTGCGACGACGGTATTTCGGGCGTTACAATGGAACGTCCCGGATATAAAGCTATGATTGAAGCGATAGAAAACAATAAAATTTCAGCCGTCTTTGTAAAAGACCTTTCAAGATTGGGACGTAATTATATTGAGGTCGGCAGACTTACGGAAGAATTTTTCCCTGAATATGATATACGGCTTGTTGCTGTTTCTGATAATATAGATACACAAGAGGGCGAAAATGAGCTTGCGCCAATAAAAAATCTTTTTAATGAATGGTATGCGCGCGATATTTCAAAAAAACGCCGTATCAGTAACAAGATAAAGGGTAATGCGGGCGAACCGCTCGGACTTCCCCCGTATGGATATATCAGAAATCCTGACGGAAAGAATTGGATTGTTGATGAAGAAGCCGCAAAGGTAGTCAAACATATTTATGATATGGCGCTTGGCGGTTTAGGTACAGACCAAATCGCTTGCAGGCTGGAGGAAGAAAAAATCCTTACTCCTGTAAACTATTGGTATAGTAAAGGGATAAGCCGTCCGGGCTTGAAAAGCTCTCAGGAATATCCTTATAAATGGCACCACTCAACAATTATCAATATACTTTCCAAACAGGAGTATTGCGGTGATGTGATAAACTTTAAAACCTATTCTAAGTCATACAAAAATAAAAAGCGTTATGAGAATGACAAAGAGAATTGGGCGATATTTAAAGATATTCACGAACCAATTATAGACCGTACCGTTTGGGAAAAGATACAGGAACGCCGAAGCAGACGAACACGCAAAAAGCCAGTAACAGGCGAAGATAAGAATATGTTTTCGGGATTGCTGGTATGCGCGGACTGCGGAAGCAAACTCGGTTATCATTTCAATCAGGCTAATCACGATATAACCTATTTTAATTGTATGGGATATAACAGGGGCAGCAGAAAAATATGTACCTCAACACATTATATCCGTACTGATTTTTTAGAGCAGGTTGTACTCGGTGAAATCAAACGCTTAATGAAATTTGCCACTCTATATGAAAATGAATTTGCTAAAATTGTTATGGGAAATTCGATTAAAACGGCAGAGCAGGAACGACGCTCCAAACAAAAGGAACTTAACTCCTTGCTTGCGCGTGATAAAGAGCTTGACTTACTTTTTGAAAAAATTTATGAGGATAACACTCTTGGACGCATAAGCGACGACAGATTTTCAAAATTGTCTGTAAAATATGAAACAGAACAAAAAGAAAATGAAGTAAAAATCAATGAACTTCAAGCGGAGCTTGATAATGAACAGAATAGAGCTGTTACAAGCGATATGTTTTTATCTTCTGTTCGTAAATATACAAGGGCAAGGAAACTGACACCGAGAATGTTAAACGAATTGATTGACAAGATAGAAGTATATCAGGCTGAAAAAATAGACGGTAAAAAGGTACAGCGGCTTAAAATTCATTATAACTGTATCGGAGCTATTGAAATACCTGATTTAAGTAAATTACCTGAAAATAACGTATCAGTACATACACGTCAGGGCGTAAATGTTCAGTATGCTGCGCTTGCCGTATGAACACAAAAAAAGAATGTCCTTATTGGTTCAAGTCCAATAAGGACACTCGGTATGGTAGCGGTAAGTGGATTTGAACCACTGACACTGCGGGTATGAACCGCATGCTCTAGCCAACTGAGCTATACCGCCGTAACAACAAAATCTATTATACACGCATTACATCATTTTGTCAACACTTTTTTTTAAAATTTTTTAGAAAATTTTAAAAAAGTTTGATTTTTGATGAAATCTATGTTATTATGATACACGTTAATATTTAAAGCAATATATTTGAAAGGATTTATTATATGGAAAGAGAAAATTTAAAATCGAGATTAGGATTTATACTCCTGTCTGCCGGCTGTGCGATTGGTATAGGCAATGTTTGGAGATTCCCTTATATTGTAGGAAATTACGGCGGCGGAATATTTGTGTTATTTTACCTGTCCTTCCTTGCCTTAATCGGCATTCCTGTTTTGACAATAGAGTTTTCAATAGGTCGTGCAAGTCAAAAGAGTACCGCTAAAGCATACCAGGAACTTGAGCCGAGAGGTACAAAATGGCACTTACATTCTAATTTTGCGATTGCCGGCAATTATATACTTTTGATGTTCTATACCACAGTAGCCGGTTGGATGTTATATTATTTTTATAAATTTGCCGTCGGCGGATTTGTCGGTTTGGACACCGCTAACG
The DNA here is from genome assembly GCF_020687385.1 of Hominilimicola fabiformis. Classification (NCBI taxonomy): domain Bacteria; kingdom Bacillati; phylum Bacillota; class Clostridia; order Eubacteriales; family Oscillospiraceae; genus Hominilimicola; species Hominilimicola fabiformis. The sequence goes on along the minus strand of NZ_JAJEQM010000005.1, from coordinate 192,359 downwards.
TAAAAAATACATTTAACAACCTTTTAGCCTCCCCCGCTACCATGACATTTTGGATGTTGGTTGTTGTTGTTTTGGGATTTGGAGTTTGCTCATTGGGACTTCAAAAAGGTGTCGAAAAAATCACTAAAGTTATGATGACCGCACTGCTCGGACTTATTATAATTCTTGCAATACACGCAGTCAGACTTGACGGCGGTATAGACGGTGTAAAATTCTATCTTCTGCCGAACTTTGAAAAAATACAGGAAGTAGGATTTTTCAAGCTTATAACAACCGCTATGAACCAAGCATTTTTCACACTTAGTATCGGTATGGGATCAATGATGATTTTTGGCAGTTACATTGATAAATCACGAACTCTTTTAGGCGAATCAATAAATATTGCTCTGCTTGATACATTCGTTGCTATAATCGCAGGACTTATCATATTTCCGTCATGCTTTGCTTTCAACGTTGAACCCGACAGCGGTCCAAGCCTTATATTCATAACATTGCCTAACGTATTCACTTCAATGAAAGGCGGCAGAATTTGGGGCAGCTTGTTCTTCCTGTTTATGACTTTCGCGGCATTTTCTACGGTTATTGCATTGTTTGAAAATATACTGACTTGTTGCGTTGAAAAATTTAATATCACAAGAAAGAAAGCCGTACTTATTAATATAATAATTATATCGGTGTTGTCATTGCCTTGCGTGTTCGGATTTAATATATTATCATCACTCCACCCATTAGGCGGTGAGTCAACTATTCTTGACTTTGAGGACTTTCTTGTAAGTAATCTTATATTGCCTGCCGGCTCACTTATGTACTTGTTTTTCTGTATATCAAAACGTGGTTGGGGCTTTGACAATTATCTTAAAGAGGCTAATACCGGTGTCGGTCCGAAAATTCCAAGATGGATTAAACCGTATTATAAATACGTTATGCCGATTATTATGCTTATTCTGTTGGTACAGGGAATTGTTAATACATTTATATAACATAAAATCGGATTAAAAAAAGTCATAGCAAAGTTTACTTTGCTATGACTTTTTTGGCACGTCTGACAGGATTTGAACCCGCGACACCAAGAATCGGAATCTTGTGCTCTATCCAACTGAGCTACAGACGCATATGTCAATATTAACATATCCGTCTTACTTTGTCAATCAATTTATGAGTTCAACCGTACTTCCCGCAGAGCCTTTTTTCACGACAATCTTTTTATCGATTCTGTCTTTCAATTCTGAAATATGCGATATAATACCTACCATTCTGTCACTTTCCGAAAGCGAATTAAGCACTTCTATCGCCTGTTCAAGTGATTCATTGTCAAGTACACCAAATCCTTCATCAACGAACATTGACTCCAATTTAACACCGCCTGCGTTACGTTGTATAACCTCCGAAAGTCCAAGTGCCATACATAATGACGCCTTAAACGACTCACCTCCCGACAATGATTTAACGCTCCTTTGCTTTCCGGTATAATTATCAAACACATCAATATCAAGACCGCTGTGAGATTTCAAATTACTGTCGCCGTCATGCTTTACAAGTTCAAAACGACCGTTTGTCATATACGAAAAACGCTTATTGGCCTCATTTAGAATCGACCTAAAATATGCCGACTGAATGTACTGCTCAAACGCAATTTTTTGACGTTTTGAAAGTTCACCGTTTGCCGTCTGCGAAATATTCAGATATGTAGAATATCGTTTTCCGCTTTCGTCAAGTTCCGTTTTCAACTTCTGCGTTTCGTCCATTATACGCTTATTTATACTGATATTAGCAGTCAAGCTGTTCTTTTGTTCCGTTACTTCCTCCAACGAATTTTCTGTTTCTTCTTTATCTGCCTTTAATTTTTCAATATCAGTCTTTTCTGCCTTACCTATGTTTTCCTTAAGCATCTTTATTCTCTCATTGCAAGCACTTAATTTATTGTCATACTCCTTGATTTCATCACGCATATCTGATATATTTTCAATATCACTTACCAATATTTCAAGAGTATTTTCATCATCAATGCCGTACTTTTTCATTGCTTTTTCAAGCTTTTCTTCCTGCTTTTTTATACGTTCGTTTTCCGTTTTAGCCAAAGGCTCGTTTTCGTTTATAACAGCTTTGGCATTGTCAATGACTTTGACACATTCATTATAATTTTGTTCGGCAATTTCAAAACTTTTTTGCATTTCATCAATCCTGTTTTCTAAATCGTCAAGCACCTTTTCCGCCTCGGACTTGTTTTTACAGCTTATCATTTTTTCAAGTGCCGTTATTTTGTTTTCGTCACCGTTTATAACCGTTTTCAAATCATTGATTTTAGCCGTAATTTCTTCGATTTTCTCACCGGTTTGATTGCATTTTTCGGTGTATGCGTTTAAATTTAATTCACATTCAATTCTTTCTGTATTGCGTTTTTCGGCAATTTCAAGCTGTTCTTTTGCATTTGTAAGCTCATTTTTGATATTTTCCACAATTTCTTCGACTGTATTTTCAGTTTCAATATCCATATCTTTAAGTGCGGTTTTAATTGAATTTTCAATTTTTTCACATTCATTCTTTTCTTTACTTGCTTTATCGGCAATTTTTCTGCACTCGTTATCTGCCATATCGGCACGTTGTTTCATTTCGTCAAGTTCATTTTCTGAAGGTGCGGTATCACTTTTTTGAGCAATGCAAGGGTGGTTTGTTGAACCGCATACGGGACACGGTTCATTTTCGTTCAAGCTCTCTGCCAATATTCCCGCCTGCTCTCGTAAAAATAAACTGTAACCGTTATTATAAGTTTCTAAAGTTTGCTTATATAACTTTTCAGCATCTGTATATTGCTCCGAAAGTTTCTTATGTTTCTTTTGATGCTTTTTCAAACTGTCACAGTCAAGCATAACCTTTTGTATTTTAAAATTATGCTTCTCTTTTTCTTCATACAGGCTCTTTACCTTTTGCAGTTCGACTTCGGTTGATTTCAATTCAGAAAGTTTATTTTTTTCGTCTTCTGCTTTTTTCTTATCATCATTGAATGTAGCCTTTAATTTTTCCGACTCGTCATTAGCCTTTTTCAATGACTTTTGATTTTTTGTATTTTCCTTTTTCAAACTTTCATATTCTTCATAATATTCAAGTTCATTTTTCAATCCGACTGCCTTTTCCGAAAGCGTTTTCCTTTCATTTTCTCTTGCTTTTTCATCTTCAAGGATTTCCTTTAATTCGTCGTATTTTTCTGTATTTTCTTCAAGCACTTTTTTGTTTGTCGAAATACTTTTTTCAAGTTTTCCGACATTTTCGCGATACGATTTAAGCATTGTTAAAATAGGTATTACGTCCTTATTAACACTTTCAAGTCTGTCTGTATCTTTTCTTAAGCTTTCGATTTTTTCACTGTCATCATTTAGCTTTTTCAGTGTTTCTTCTTCCTTTTCAAGCGATTCGATAAACTTATTTGTATTTTCCGCCAAACTGATTTCGTCTGAAAGTTTCTGCGATTTTGTTTTTAAACGTTTTTCTTTCGCCGTAATACTCTTTTTATCTTTTTCCCAATCGCCAAGCAACTTCATCAGTGCATTTATAAATTCATCTGTCCTTGTTGAATCATATAAAATCCAATCATCTTCATTATCGCTTACAACGCCTTTTATTTCACGTTCAATACTGCTTTTTACAGTTTCATAATCACGTTTTGCATCATTGGCTAACATTTTCGCACGATCTTGAAAACGCCTGTATAAATCGGTATTAAATATTTTTCTGAATATCTTTCCGCGTTCGTCCGTGCCTGCAAGCAACAGTTTTAAAAACTCACCTTGCGCTATCATTGCAATTTGAGTAAACTGTCCGCAGTCGATTTTCAAAATATCCGTAACTGCTGCCGTCACTTCTTTTACACCCGATTTCACACTTCCGTCGGGATATGTAATTTCCGCTTTCGGTGTTTCCTCTGTTTTCAAGCCCTCACGCTTATATCTCGGATTTCTCTTTATTTTATACACTTCACCTCTGTACATAAACTCCAGCTCAACAAACGTCTTTGTATCTTTTTTTGCAAAGTCACTTCTAAGCATAGTATTTTCACGTCTTTGTGTTGCCGCTTCTCCGTACAAAGCAAAGGTTATTGCGTCAAATATCGTTGATTTTCCCGCACCTGTGTCACCTGTTATAATATAAAGACCGTTTTGGTATTTTTCAAAATCTATTGTCACTTTTTCAGCATAAGGTCCAAATGCGCTCATTGTAATCTTTAACGGTTTCAATTTTCTTTCACCTCCTCTAAAATCGAATCGACCAACTCGGCTTTTTCACTGTCTATTTCCACACCGTTCTGCAACTTATAAAAATCATAAAAAAGTTCATTATCAGGCTTAGTTCCGACACCTGTCGCCTCATATACACCCTTTGTATTTCCTTTCATATCACGTTCAAATTCAAGCTGCATAACATTCGGATACGCACTTCTCACTTTGTCCATTGCATCTATTATATTGTCTTTGTCGGTAAGCGTGATATGTAAATAATCATCAGAATCCGCCGCATTTATTACTTCTTTAGACAATATATTTTCAATACTGCCCTTAATCATTCGCATATCGTGCAAAGGCTTTAACGGTATTGTTTGCACTGAGAAATCATCTGCATCGACTATTGTAACGGTTTTATCGTATTTTGCCTCAGAGAATGAATATTTCAGCGGTGAACCGCAATATCGCACTTTTTCACTTAACGACTGCGGTCTGTGGATATGTCCCAAAGCCGTATAATCAAAATCATCAAACACCGATATATCAATATTATCAAGACCGCCTACAGATACACTTTCCGAATCACTTCGCATTGTTTCCGCACCTGTTTTGGTAATAAATTGATGTGACAGTATAACATTTTTCTGCGACTTATCAATATCCGTATTCTCAATAATCGTCCTTACCGCGTCCTCATACGTTTCGACTTCGGGGTAAAACCTTCTTACCATTATCGGCTTTACGAACGGCAACATATAAAAATTGACATCATCAATTTTCAACTTGTGAAGTTCACCGTCAAAAACCGAATATATATGCACACCGTTATTCTGCATTATTTTACTTCCGAACCCCAATCTTTCCGGCGAATCGTGGTTGCCGCTTATTATTAATGTCGGTATATCTTTCGTGGCAAGCTCCGTAAGAAAATCATCAAATACCGTAACCGCCTCGACCGCAGGTATCGATTTATCATACACATCGCCTGATACAATAACCGCGTTAATTTCTTCATTTGCGATTATATTAAGTATTTGTTCAAGTATGTATTTCTGGTCATTTATCATAGAAAACTCATTCACGCGTTTTCCTATGTGCAAATCGGATAAGTGTATAAACTTCATTGTGTTTCTCCTTTGCTTTAATTTGTTATCACTATTTTAACCCGACTTTCAATTCTTGTCAAATCAGCGATTTTTTATTTTTAAAATTGTTTATTTGCACACAATTTTAAAATATGTTATAATAAAAGATTACGCAAAAAGCAGTGCTTTACACACTGCTTTCATTACTCTCATCATTGTTATTTTCTTTTGCTTTTTTCTGTTCAAGACGTTTATATGTCCATTCACGCACGAGCGTATATATCACCGATGTAAACGGTATAAAGAACAGCATACCTGCCACGCCCATAAGGCTGCTGCCTATTGTAACAGCCGCCAAAACCCAAAGTGACGGCAAGCCGACCGAACCGCCGACAACTTTCGGATAAATTAAATTACCCTCTATCTGCTGAAGTACAATGAACACAATTACAAATATAAGTGCTTTCATCGGGCTTACCATAATCATCAAAAATGCACCCACAATACAGCCGATAAACGCACCGAATATCGGTATAAGTGCCGTAAAAGCGATTAAAACTCCAATCAAAAGTGCATACGGCAATCGTATTATTGACAATGTAACAAAGAACATTGTACCCAAAATCAACGCCTCAAGGCATTGTCCCGTTATAAAGCTTGAAAAAGTTTCATTGCTCAATTTTGCGACATACGTTATTTTATTAACTATTTTTTCAGGCAAAGCCGCCTGCATAAACATATTGACTTGTCTTTGAAGCGTTTCTTTTTTTGCAAGCAGATAGAACGCAAATATCAAGCCGATAAAAAATGCCGTTATTCCGGATACAACAGCTTTTGCCGCCGTAAATGTACCGTTTAAAACATTTCCCGCACCGTTTTGTAAGAAATTTATCGCAGTATCCATAAGTTTGTCGGTATTAAACTGCAAACTTGCAATCCAATCATGGATTTGCGTATTATTACTGAACATATCCTCTGCCCATTTCTGTACTTTTGGGAAAAATGCCTCTGCCGATTTTGTAAGTTCTCTCACCGTTCCGCCTATTTGCGGCACAACAATAAGTATCACACCCGCAATCACTCCGATTACAAGCAGAAAAGTCATAATCATACTGAGCGGTCTTGCATATTTCTTTTGTTTTCCGTTTTTGCTTTTGAACAGCAACTTTTCAATCGCTCTCATAGGTATATTAAGTATAAAAGCTATTATTCCGCCCAAAACAAACGGAAAAATTATTCCCCACAAAATTCCTATAGCGTTTCCGACCTTTTCGTAGTTCTGTACTATAACCAACACTACGACAGTAAACAATATTATTCCGCAAATTTTCTTTACATTTTCTTTGGTTAAATTCACATTTTTCACCCTTTCAGATTATGATTTTATAAATGCAAATAAGCTGTCACATAAAAATGCAACAGCTTAAATTTAATTAGCCCATCATTTTCATAGCGTCTTGCAGCCACCATTCACCGATGTCAATAGCCTTATAAAGATTTTCTCTTTCGCACTTACGATAAACCTGACCTTTGCCAAGCTCACCTGTGTTGTCCATAATCTGTACCTTAACTTTTGTAGATACGTCCACATCTTGCTTTTTACTGCTTTCCACGATGTCAAGAGCAAGAATAAGCTTATCTTCCAAATTTCCGTAATAAATTCTGTTCCCGCATCTTAAAAGCGGCTTACCTTTGTACATAAGACCTTTTTTCTTTTTTACCGCTGCCATAACCAAAATCCTCCTTTTAATCTCTCTATACTAAATTATATCCTTCTTTTACGGCTTTTATATTCATCTCTATAAGTTTATGCTTGTTTTCCGGTAAAGATTTCTTCATTGTGTATTCAATTTCATCGATTGTAAACAATTCCGTTTTCTTTAACACAGCACCGAGCATAACCATATTTGCAAGACTCTTATTACCCATATTATGAGCCGTTTCGGTAGCATTCACGCAAATTTCGTTTACGTCCTCTCTTTCCACCCTTCTGTCTATAAGCGACGTATCTATAAACACATATCCGCCGTCCGAAACCGTATTTTCAAATTTATCAAGTGACGGTTTATTCATTGCCACAAGGATATTCGGTCTTGTAACAATCGGCGAGCCAATCGGCTCATCATCTATTATAACGTGACAATTTGCAGTACCGCCACGCATTTCAGGTCCGTATGACGGTAGCCAAGAAAGTTTTTTGTCTTTAAGCATTGCCGCAAACGCAAGTATTTTTCCTGTAAACAAAATCCCCTGACCGCCGAATCCGGCAAGTATCATTTCACAATTTTTCATTATTTATCCTCCTCGACGTCCTCAATATCTTTAAAAACACCAAGCGGATAATACGGAATCATTTCATCTCTGACTCTCTGCATAGCCTCAACAGGTGACATTCCCCAATTTGTCGGACAAGTCGAAAGCACTTCGACTATTGAAAATCCCTTACCGTTTATTTGATTTTCAAATGCTTTCTTTATAGCCCTTTTAGCGTCCTTTATATGCGGTACGGAATCAGTTGAAACTCTCGCAATATATGATGGTCCGTCAAGTGTGGCAAGCATTTCGCACACTCTTACGGGATTACCTTGTATTTTCGGATCACGTCCGTAAGGTGATGTCTGCGTAACTTGTCCCGGAAGTGACGTTGGTGCCATTTGACCGCCTGTCATTCCGTAAATTGTATTATTGATGAATATAACGGTTATATTCTCGCCTCTTGCGGCACTGTGTACTGTTTCGGCAGTACCTATTGACGCAAGGTCGCCGTCACCTTGATATGTGAACACAACCCTGTCCGGCAGTGAACGTTTTATACCCGTTGCCACTGCAGGCGCTCTGCCGTGTGCCGCTTGTACAACATCAAAGTCAAAATAATTATGTGCCGTTACCGCACAGCCTACCGGCTCAACCGCAATGGTTTTGCCGCTAATATCAAGTTCATCAATGACTTCACATACAAGTCTATGCACAATTCCGTGCGAACAGCCGGGGCAATAGTGAAAAACTGTATCGGTTAATGAATTTGGCTTTTTAAATATCGTTTTCATATTATTGTACCTCCTTCATTATGCTCTTAACCTTTTCCGCGACCTCATCCGGTGTCGGTATAATACCGCCCGTACGTCCGCAGAAATAAACAGGTGCACTGCATTCACACGCAAGCTTAATATCTTCAATCATTTGTCCAGTACTCATTTCAACGGACAAAAACGCTTTCGGTTTAACCGTTTTAAAAATATTTTCAGGAAACGGCCAAAGTGTTATCGGACGTATAACGCCCACTTTTATTCCCTCTTCACGAAGTGACTTAACCGCTGTTTCGACAACTCTTGAAGTAATACCGTATGACGATATGATTATATCGGCGTCATCAATATCATGTGCCTCATATCGCTGCAAATTTTCTTTGACAACGTTGTACTTTTCCTCACGTTCCAAAACTTTCTTTTCAAGTTCTGACGCCTCAAGATAAAGTGTTTCAACGATGTTTTTCTTACGTTTATTATCAGTTCCTCTTGCCGCCCAAGGTTTGTCGGCATAAATCGGCTCAGGTATTGCATCTAAGTCGACAGGCTCCATCATTTGTCCCAAAGTACCGTCACCCAAAATCATAGTCGGAATTCTGTATTCATCGGAAATATTAAATGCTTCGGCTGTTAAATGAGCAAGCTCCTGTACGGAATTAGGTGCTAAAACAATTAAATGATAGTCACCGTGTCCGCCGCCTTTTACAGCTTGGAAATAATCTGACTGTGCCGGTTGAATACCGCCGAGTCCCGGACCTCCGCGAACTATATTTACAATAACGCACGGTAAATCTCCTGCCGCAAGATAGCTTATCCCCTCAGCCTTTAGACTTATTCCCGGACTTGATGAACTTGTCATCGTTCTCACGCCTGCCGCAGCCGCACCGTATACCATATTTATCGCCGAAACTTCACTTTCCGCTTGAAGAAATACTCCGTTTATTTTCGGCATTTTCTTCGCCATATATGCCGAAAGTTCCGTCTGCGGTGTTATCGGATAACCGAAAAAGTGACGACAGCCCGAACGAATTGCCGCCTCTCCTATTGCCTCATTACCTTTCATTAAAACCTTTTCACCCATCTGTCAGTCCTCCTCAATCGTGATAGCCGCGTCAGGGCAAATTGTCGCACAAAATGCACAACCGATACATTTATCCTGTTCAAATATTTCAGCGGGTTTGTAACCCTTTTCATTCATTTTATCGTCCGATATTCTAAGAATTTTCTTAGGGCAGACACTTACGCAAAGTTCACAACTTTTACAACGTTCTTCGTTGAAGATAACCTTCTTCAAAAAAAATCAACTCCTTTGTTGTTTTTTTTCACTGTATTTCCCATGGTCTTAAAATACAGATATTCATACGAAATACAGTATCCTTCAAATTCGTCGGAACGTTTGAAAGAGCCTTATCAATTCCGCAATTTTTTGTTATAGCTATACCCATTTTCTTTGACAGCATTTTAATTTCATCGTATCCCGAAAATAAAGTATTTCCGTCTGTTTGGTCGGATAAATTCGTATTATTGTATATATCCGTAAATTTCAAACGTGATGCACTTTCTATTCTCTCTGCGATTTCAATTAATTCATCATTCGTTCTTGTTAAAGGACGTTTTGTATTAACAATAAAATGCATCTCATAACCGTATTTATCAAAATATTGTTTATACTGTCCCAAAGCCAATGCACCGTCATCGTCACCGCCGACATCGAAAACAACAACAGAATTGTCATTATTAAACACGCTTAAAATATCAAGCGGCATTGTCGGCATATCAACATTTGACGACGCATAATTATTTGCAACAACTTTTATTCCGTTTTTCATTAGTACATTTCTTGCATCATTTGTTCTGAAATAAGGGTTTACAATATCCAAATCAACGATTACAACATCTTCGCCCTTCTTTTTCTCTTGTAGAGCAAAATTCAGTGCCACCTCAGTTTTTCCGCTGCCGAAATGACCTGTAAATATATGAATTCTATTTTTCATCTCTACTCCTATAAATAACAAATTCGTCAAAAATATAAATATATTATACCATAGCTTTTATAAAAATTCAACAACTTTATATGAATTATTCCTCTTTTTCGTACATAAATTCTTCAATTTTTTCTACAAATTCAAACTTTTTACTTCCTGCAATATATCCGCAATATGTCGCCAATATTGGCACTATAAGCATTAAAATACCCGAATAAATCGTATATGTTCCATTCGCCAATCCCATTATGCCGTTATACGGGAAACTCCAATAATAAAAAATTACATTAATTATTGTAGGCACAACTCCGTGAATACCGATTTCGTCACTGAACTTTGCCCATACAAATGCAAAAAGTGCCATCAAAATTGTTGTAACAACGGAAATAAGCACACCGAACATAGCACCTTTTAATTTACTCGGCTTTAGCGGTGTATACGATTTGTTATCTCTTATTGCAAAGTTTTTTGCAGGTATATAAAGCATTGCAAAATTTACACCTATGAATATAACAGAAATTATTTCCTTGGCAATATTCATTGACAGGAAGTACCAAAACGCAACCAATCCAAACACAAATGCCACACCTGATGCCGCAACCTGCATTAAAAGCATATATACAAACTGATATTTTACAGTTATTTTCATTGAATCTTTCATATAAAATACACTCCTTATATTATTTCCCTACGGATATTCCGGCAAGATACCCCGACGACCACGCCCACTGCAAATTATATCCACCGCAGTCACCGTCTATATCAAGTACTTCGCCTGTTGCGTATAAACCGTTTACAAGCTTTGATTCCATAGTATTCGGGTTAAAATCGTCCGTAATCACACCGCCTTTTGTAACCTGTGCATTGTTCCACGACATTGTACCCGTAATTTTAAAATTCCATTTTTTTATTGTTGAACATATACGTCTGATTTCCTTTTCACCCAGCGTTACCGCATATCTTGAAAGCGGCTCAATTCCGCAATATTTCAAAAGTGCCTGTCCGACACGTTTGTTAAACATTCCGACAAAGAAATTTTCAAGCGTAATTTTAGGGTTTTGATACATTCTTACACTTATCATATCATATAATTCGTCCTCTGAATATTCGCTCATTATATCAAGCGAAATCGTCTTTTGATTTTTCAGCCGTGACGAAAGTGAGAACACCGCAGGGCCTGATAAACCGTATTCGGTAAACAAAACTTCGCCGTATTCTTTAAAGTTACCGAGCGATACATTTGCATTCAGCTTTATACCTTTCAACTTCTTAACAACGTCCGTTTCTGTTTTAATCTGCACAAGTGACGGTGAAAGCTCCGTCACCTTATGACCGAAACTTTCTAAAATTTCATATCCGACACCTTTTGAACCTAAATTCGGTGCGGCTTTTCCGCCTGTTGCGACAATTACGCTGTCGGCATATTCGCTCTGTCCATTATATGAAATAACATTAAAACCGCTTTTCTTTTTCTTCACTTTTTCGACTTCAAATGATGTTACAATCTTAACACCGAGCGAATCAAGTCTAAACCTCAAAACATCAAGCACCGCAGAGGCTTGATCCGAATACGGATACACCTTTCCCTCATCTTCGGTTTTACTTACAATACCGAGTTCAGAGAAAAATTCAAGTGTTTCTTCCACCCAAAATTTATTTCTTGCACCCATTATAAATTTAGGATTTCTGCCGTGATAATTTTCAATATCGGCATTCATATTAGTCATATTACAGCGACCGTTGCCCGTTGCAAGTATCTTTCTGCCTACCCTTTCACCGCTTTCATATATTGTAACGCTGTTTCCGTTTTGTGCCGCAAATATCGCCGCAAAAAGTCCGGACGCCCCTCCGCCTATAACCGCAATTTTCTTACTCATTATTTTCACTTTCCTCTGACATTTTCTTTATTTCTCTGGCCGTAAAATAGTCCGACATAATCGCACGAATTATAGCAAGAACAGGCACTGAGAACAACATTCCCATAAAACCGAACAATGCGCCGCCGACCGTAACCGCAAAAATAATCCACAAAGGTCTGATTTCAAGCGAATCCCCCATAATCTTAGGACCTAACAAGTTTCCGTCAATCTGTTGAAGGACAAGCAAAACAACACCCGTCCAAACACCTTTCCACACACCGCCTGTGATGAACGTTACAATCAGTGAAATAACAAATGATATAATCGAACCGAAATACGGTATCATATCCATTGCACCGATAAACAAACCGAGTATAAGCGCATACTTAACATTCATAATCATAAGCACGATACTGCACACAACAGCCATTATAATACTGCACATAAGTCGGCTGTAAAGATAATTTGTAAAAATATCATTTATACGTTTTGCGTGTTCCGTAATTGAATTTGCACGCTTTTCTTTTAGGAATATTCCCATCAAACGAAAAATACCCTTTTTTAATCGTTCCTTGTCAATAAGCATATATATTGACGCAATCACCGCAACAAATATATCAAACAATCCCGTTGTCATATTGTATACACCCTGTGCATACTTGCCGAACTGCGACATATCTATTGACGTAACTATCTTATTCATCTCACTGTACAAATCAATACCATTGGCAAACAGGCTTGATTTTTTGATAATTTCAAAGTTATTGATGTAGTCTTGGAATGAAGTTATATAATTCGGCAAATTGTTATACAAATCCATAATATTCTTGTACAATGCCGGAATTAACATTCTCAAAATTGCCAGAACAGCCATAATCGCCAAAACATATATTGTTATAATACTTATGCCGAGCGTATGTTTTTTTATAAATGACTTTTTCGATTTAGAAAGCCATTTTTGCATACGTTTTGCGGGTATGTTGAGGATATACGCAATTATAAATGCGATGAAGAACGGCTTTACTGCGTCAAAAATTTTAGCCAAATACTGCGTTATATTATTAAAGTTATCAAAAGTTTTGTACACCGCGATAACTGCCACACAAAATACAAATGCAATTATCCATCCGTAATATTTTTCAAATCTCTTCATTTTTTCTCCTTAATAATAAAGGACGGAAACACTTCCGCCCTTTTATCTAAAGCATATATTATTCAGAAACAATAACAACAAGCTTACCGATAAATACGCCGCCTGAAATTGTACCTTTAATTTCTACCTTTTGTCCGACTTTGATGTCTTTCATTTTCTTTGCAATACCTGCAGCCGTTACAAAAGTTGTATTTCCGTCTTTGCAGAATGCTTGTTTTGAATCTGTTGATCCCTCCGGCTGTACACTGATTACGCCGTAAGAAGTATTAATTCCCGTAACGACACCGGACATTGAACCCGATGATTCTTGAGTTGATGTTGCGACAATCTTTGTTATTGCGTCACTTTCAACTGTAAGTTTTACAATATCGCCGACTCTGAAATCGTAAAGCGTCTTTTCTTCACCGTTTATAAGAATTTGTACACCGCTCGGAATTTCATATGTCTGTTCCTTATTGTCAACCTTTACAACCATAATTGACTTAGTTGCAATCGTAAGTGACTGAATTGTACCTTCAATAACCTTTGTGCTTGAAGTTGCGTTGATTTGTGTGATTACACCGTACTTCAATGTAAGTGTAACCTTATCGCCCTTGTATATACTTGAAAGGTCAACAGTTGAAGTATTTTTCTTTACAACAACGTCACTGCTTACAGCATATGTTTTACCGTTGTAAGCATCATTTCCGTGGCTGATTGTTATTTTAATATCGTCACCGATTTCCATATCTTCGATTGTTGCACCGCTTATTGTAGTTGTCTTTGATTCGCCTGCAAGAGATGCGATTTTACCGTTTACAAGATTTACTGTTACAACGTCACCGTCTGCAAAACTTCTTACAGTTGCCGGTGAGCCGTCATATGTTACCGATATATTCGACGCACATTCATAAGTTTCGTTTTCTTCCGAATCATCAGGCTTAATCTTTATTGATACAACGCCGGATTTAACAGATGAATTAACAAATCTGCCTGTGATTGTTCTGTCCGGTTCACTTGATACAGTGTCAACACTTACAAGTGTATTACCCGACTTAACGAACACTGCCTCAACACCCGAAACAAGTCTTGACGCTTGTATTTCGTCACCAAGGCTCTTTATAACTGTACTGTCTGTATATGTGTATTGAGTTTCCTTACCTTTTGAATTTGTTGCCGTGATTGTCTTGTTTTCGGTATCAACAGCTGTTATCTTATTCTTTTCAAATGTATAGTTTGTCTTGTCTACAGTTCTCGAAAGCATAACTGCCATTTGACTTCTCTTAACGGCTGTATTAGGTGAGAATAGCCCCTCTCCCATACCTTCCATAATTCCAGCGTCTGTTGCATAAGACACATACTGAATAGCATTTGACGGAACTTCACGTGCGTCTGTGTAATCAAGCACTACACCCAATTCTGAAAGTGCTTTTTCTTCGCCGCCCATTGCCTTAGTTATGATTATAGCAGCCTCATAACGTTTCATCGGTGTATCTTTTTCATCATCTTTTAGGTATGTATCAAGGTCTGTTTTCTTCAAAGCACCCTTATACATCAAATATGCGATTTCATCAGTACCCCACTTTAAGCCGTACTCTTTTATAACACTGTCGAACTTATCGTGTGCGATTTCCAATAATTCAGTATTGGCAGAATCATTTGACCCCATTGCTCTTGCGAAAAGCGACAATGCCTCAAGTCTTGTTACATCATTGTCAGGTCTGAATGTATTGTCCTCATAACCGGAAATAAAGCCCTTGCCCGCCATATCATTAATATATGACTTTGCCCAAGCAAATTCTTCACTGTTAATATCAGTAAAGCGAGTTGATGTTGACGGTGCTGCTGTAGGTGTAGCAATAGGTGTATCTGTTGTAGTATCTGTATCTGTCGGTGCCGCAAATGCAGGTGTTGTCATAGCAAGTGCAAGCAATATTGCCGACGCTGTTTTTATTACTCTTTTCATTATAATTTCTCCTTTTCCAAACATAACATTGGTTTACATATATCAATTTTAACATATCAGTTTTATTTGTGCAATAGCTTTTTGCGATTTAAACAAAAATTAACAAAAAATTAACTTTCGTAATGTTAATTATTGAGAACAAAACTCAGTTGCTACTTTAATATAGTCCGAAAACCTTTCACATTGTCAAATATTACAGCTTGAAACTTACTGTGTTATACTGTATTATCTCACTTGTGGTTGATAACAATTCACCCATTTGCTATTTAGGATAAGGGGCAACCCCAAAGGAGGTAATTTTTAAATGAACAATTTAAAAAAGCAGATTTTATCTGTCGCAGTTGCGACAAGTACAGTTCTTTCCTGTGTTCCTGTAAGTATGGCGGCTATTCCGGCTGACGTACAAGGTACACGTTACGAAGAGCCTGTACAAATTCTTTCGGCACTTAACATTATGGTCGGTGACGAAAACGGTGCTTACAGACTTGATGATACTATCATTCGTTCTGAAGTTGCCAAAATGGCAATACACGCACTTGGACTCGAAGATGCGGCAGAATCTTCAAAAGGTCAGACTATGTTTGACGACGTTTCAGCCGAACACTGGGCTAACGGCTATATAAACCTTGCAGTATCTCAAGGCATTATCGAGGGTGACGGTGACGGTAATTTCAGACCTAACGCACCTATTTCATATGCAGAGGCAATGACTATAATGGTTCGTGCAACAGGTTATACGGTATCAGCCGAAGAAAACGGCGGTTATCCTCACGGATATATGAAAACTGGTACTTCAAACGGTCTTGCAAAGAATGTTCAAGGCTCATATTCAGACAAAATTTCAAGAGGTAACGTTGCATACCTTACAACAAACGCACTTGAATCAAAACTAATGGAACAAACAGGTTTCGGTTCTGACGGCAAATATGAAATTACGGAAAAAACACTTTTAAAAGACAAGTTAAAAGTCACAAAAGATACAGGTCGTATCACAGCAATAGAAAACACTTCCCTTACGGGTTCATCATCACTTGCAAAGGGACAAATCAAAATTGACAACAAAACTTACGAAACAGCCTACAATATGAATAATCTATTAGGTTACAACGTAACTTACTATGTGAAAAACGAGGGTAAAAACGATGAATCGGTTATTCTTGCAATGCCTATTCAAAATCAAAACAATGATTTGACAATCTCATCAGAGCTATTCTCAAAACTTACAACAAAGAACGGCAACACAGCCATTGAATATTTCAAAGATGAAAACACTTCAAAGACAAATACCGCCGAAATTTCATCAGACGCCACACTTATTTATAACGGTAAGTATCAGGCTATGGACAAAAACTTGATTGACCTTACAGATAAGTCGGGTAACATTACACTTCTTGACTCAAACAAGAACGGTAAATACGATATTGTTTTCGTAAAAAATTATGAAAACATCGTTGTAGACAGCGTTTCTTCAACAGGTAAAATTGTTGATAAGTATTCTCAAAAGGTGTTAAAGCTTGATGATACTGTTGACTTCAGAATTACAAAAGGTCTTGAAGAAATAAGCGTTTCAGATCTTGCGGAATATGATGTACTTTCAGTTGCGGCAAGTCTTGACAAAGAGCTTTACGAAGTTGAAGTTACAAACAAAACCGTTGAGGGCAAAGTAACCGGTAAAGACAGTAAGGGTGTTCTTATCAATGGTACAAAATACAAAGTTGCGGCAAACTACACCGATTCAATCGACATCGGCAGTGAGGGTGTATTCTATCTTGATATAGACGGCAAAATCGCAGCACTTGACGGTTCAACAACTCTAAGTTCAAACTATGCTTATTTGATGAAAGCATACTATACAAAGAACACAGAAAAAGCGTCATTCAAACTTTTCACAAAGGACGGAAAAGAAGTAACTCTTGACGCAAACAACAAGATAAAATTCAACGGTAAAAGCAATGTTAAAGCACTTGACGTTGTAAATTCACTAAACACATCTGAAGATGTAACAGCAAGTCAGCTTGTAACTTACAGCACAAATGCAGACAACAAAATCACTGCCATAAACACTGCCGTTGATAACAGCGAAAGCGGTGCGGTAAACACTGACAAGTTCACAAAGAACTATGACCTTACAAACGCAAAATTTTCAAAAACTCTTTCAAAAGTAGGCAATGTAAGAGTTGATGACAATACGGTTATATTCGATATTACAGAAAATACAGATGATTATGCAATAAGAAATATCGCTATGTTTGAGGACGGTCAGACATACAATGCGTCAGTTTATGATATGTCTGAAAACTATACCGCAAAAGTTATGGTTGTTACAAATTCACAAATTAACGCAGCAGCCGATTCTTCAATCGCAGTTGTTAAAGATATTGTGAAAGCAACAAATAATGATGATGAACAAACAGATATGCTTGTAGCACTTGTAGACGGCAAGGAAGTATCAATTTACGCAGAAAGCGAAAATATCCTTGTAAACGGTGACAGAAAGCTGCAAGAGGGCGACATCATTCAATACAAAACCAACTCAAAAGGTGAAATCGTAAGTATTAGATTACTTCTTGATATAACCGCAAAGAATAACGAATTTACACTAAACCCAACCGACAAACTTGAAATAGTATACGGCAAGGTTACAAAGAAATTTTCAAATTCCGTAAACGTATCTGTAAATAATTCAAATACGGTAAACTACACTATCCCAGCTGAAACACCTGTTTACAGCGTGGATACAACAAAATCAAAAAATCCAATTACAGTTGCTGAAATCAGCGATATTCAAAACTTCGATTCAGACGAAAATAACAGAATCTTCATAAAAATTTATGATGATATAGTTTCTGAAATCGTAATTGTCAAGTAATAACATTTAATCTATCGGCTTAAAAATATCTTCTCTTTACACGACAAAGCGGGTGTTCTGAATGAACACCCGCTTTATTTTAATTTTACCCTTTTATCTTGTGTTTTCCTACAATATAATTATACAATAAAAATTTTGGTAAATCAAACATTTTTGAATGTTGTAAAAAAAATGTAAGCGTTTCAGACATTGTTTGTAATCATAATGCAACATTCTACGACATAGTTTTCCAAAGTCCGTGTAAATTGCAATATGAATACACCGTAACAGGCACATTTTCCGGTACTTCAAACGTTGCAATCGGATCGTCACCTTTTTTCAACGTGATACGCTGTTCAAGATATTTACTCTTTACTTCTATCCACTGTATGCTGTGTTCCTTACTCATCGGATGAAGCACACGCCCCACGCATACGGTTAAGTTATTCCCCTCCCTTTTGACTATCGGCAAATGTTTTTCTTCCAGAGCAATCAATTCATTCGCCTTTAATAATTCCATAGGCTTTCCGCAGCAAGTCAAATCATCACAGCAATGCGGTGTTATCGACTCCAATATCGCGTCACATACACCGCATTTATAAAATTTAGGTTCATAAAGCAATTTTGCCCTCGCCTCCTTTTTCTTTAGTATTTTCTAATTTTAGTAATTTATACTAAAACCACTCCGATAAAAATATAAACGCAAGTGCTATCAAAAGAAGTTTGTCGTCGCAATCGTCAATAAGCAATACCAATGCAACCACAATAAGTATTAAATCGTCAGTACCCAAACCGCTTAAAATTCCGCCGTTGTCGGGTTTGTCACATTTTTTCTCAATTTTCTCCTCTTTACATTCTATTTCTTTTTTGGGTGGCGGCATAGGTTTCCTCATATCCTCATTACGTCGTTGTACCGGAATCGGCATATCATTATAGCTATACGTCCTATACATCTCGCCACCTCCAAAATCATATTATTTCTTCAGCATTTTTGTTACGTTTGTAAGCCCCAAAAGCCTTACCGCCGAATCAATAGAATGTTTTCTGCCCTCACGCATATACGGCTTTAACGAAAGGAGTAAATTTGTTCTCGGATCGTTTTTGTTCACCGCCATACTGTCCATAATATTTTTTATCTGCATAATTTGATTTAAACCGTTTGAACTGTCAATTCCCTCCGATGTATTATCCGCAGAAGAAAGTGAGTTCATTACAGTTTTAATTTTGTCTTCCGCGTCATCACCCAATATATTTTTGAGTGTATCCATTGCGTCTGCCATTTCACTCACCTCTTATAATTTTTTCATAATCTTCATTAAATCAGCCGTACTGAGTCCCGATATTCTTTTTTTTACTTCATTTGGGTCAAGTTTCGAAAATTCCTGCAATAATTTATCCTTGTCTGTTGAATTGATGTGACTCTTTAATCTTCTTCCGTCTGCCGAATTTAAAAATTTATTTATCTCTCTTAACTGATTTTCATCAAAATCCTTTAACATTCTCTCTAATCTGTTCATAATCCACCATTCCTCTCTTAAAATATACTATGTTACCTCCTTTTATTATATTCCGCAATAAAAAAAATGAGTATGTCCAAAAACATACTCATCTAAAACAGTGTTTTATTCAACAACTTTTACGCTCTTTATGTCGCCAGAAGTTTTAACATACTTTGAATACAAATCTACATTTCTTCCGACGGACAATTCCGTACTGTCCTCAAGGATATAGTTATCGTCCGATTCCTTGCCTGTTGCTCTGATTGTCACATAGCAAGTATATCTTCCGGGCAATTCAGGGTTTTTAAGTTCACCCGACGCTGTTGTTGACTGCAATGTTGCATTTTCAACCTGTACATCAACAATTTCGCCCAAGTCTTTTTCAGACTTTTTATCTGTAACCTTGCCTTTTTTCTCAAGTGCGTCAACAGTATACTGTCTTACGCTTTCAACTTTAAGTACATATTCAAACTGTTTATTCGATTTAACCGCACCCGTAACACTGCTGCCGTATCTTGCCACAATCCCCACTATTACAGCAACTACAAGCACAACAACAAGAATATCAATAATGCTTACTTTTCCGCCGATTTTTCCGTTCTTATCCACGATACATACCTCCTTTAGTCATCTATTCCTATAACATAGCCTGTTGACGCATAGCCTTTACCTCTTACAGGTATTTCCGCGCCGACTTTAACTGCCGTACCTCCTGCCTTTATAGCAAGATCAGAAACATCCGTATCAGCCTCAATCGTCACATACACGTCATATTTACCTTCTATAACTTCGTTTGAGTAAGTACCGTCAATACTGTTGTAAACCATAGTTACAGCCGGTTTTGACTCAACATTTTTCACAACTCCGCCGTCTTTTTCCGTAAGGCTGATTGTTACGTCATCACCTATCGTGATTGCATTTGCAAAGTCCTCGTCTTTGTTTTGAACCATAACTGTAAAATCAACCTTTTCTTTTTCACTTCCGCTTGTAAACGACGGAAGAATTTTAATTGCACCAACAACGATAACCGCAAGTATAACCAAGATTATTATTGCGTCTATCGCAGTGAATTTTGCTTTCTTCTCTGACATTTATTTATCCTCCTTATTTCATCAAATCAAGATATACTTGTTCTGTTTGTTTCGTCATCGCCTGTGCCGTAAAAGTCTTTTGGAATATCTTTTTAGCACCTTGCGACATATAATCGTAAAGTTTTTGGTCTGTAAGCAATACTTCAAGATTATCAGCCAAAGCCTTTGAATTTTGTTTCGGAACGATATATCCGTTTTGTCCGTTCTTTATAACCCCCGGATTACCTCCGAAATCCGAAACGACTGCCGGTATTCCAAGACTCATACCTTCAAGTAAAGCAAGCGATGTAGCCTCTGTACCGAATGATGCATTCGCCTGAACGTCGGTTATACTCATAAGTTTATCTACATCAGATATAAAACCTGTAAATATAATCTGTTCCTGTCTGTTCATATTTTTAACTTTTTCTTTTAAGTGATTTTCATATGAACCTGTACCGGCAATATAAAATCTTGCTTTTATTCCTTTTTGCAAAAGTCTGTCCGCCGCCTCGATAAAATAATCGTGACCTTTTATATCCTCAAGACGTGCAACGATTGACACCGCTTTATATCCGTCGGGAAGATTGAAGCGTTCTTTTATAATTCGTTTTTCGTCTGTCGAAACAGGTGTAAGTCCGTCAACGCCGTTTAAAATGACTTTTATCTTGCTTTCCTTAACACCCGTATCAGTAAGGTTGTCCTTTGCCGCCTCTGCAACGGCAATAATACTGTCCGCATAATGATTGTTAATCATTCCGTTTATAACCTTGCCTATACCTCTCGATATTTTCTTTGACGGTTCAAATACGCTGTGACGCGTATAAACAACCTTTGCACCCGCTTGTTTTGCCGCAATTCTTGCTGACATACTTGCATGAGTATGAACAATATCCGGTCTTTCACGTTTAAATATCATTCTAAGTTTCTTTACCGCCGCAAAATCAAGCGACTTATCCGCAATTCCGTCAACCTCGATTACAGGTATATTCATCTTGTCAATATGCGGTTTTAAAAGGCTGTTTTTCGGAAGAACTACTTTTACGTCAAATGTGTTGTAATCAAAATTTTCAAGCAGTGTAAGAAGACATTTTCCCGCACCGCCTATGTTTGTATCCGAGGACACTTCTATTACTTTTATTTTTTTCATAGATTACTCCTTTCACAGAAATTCCAAACTGATTTAAAAATTGTTCACAGTGCCGCTTTGCGGCTCGCGGTACCGTACATAGGTATTTCCCCAAGCAAAAGTGGTGCTGAGGGCAATTTTAGTCAGTCGTTTTTAAGTGTTTCAACGCTAAACCCAAACCTAACACCATAAAGAATACTGCCATTACTCTGTAGTTGTAGAATGTATAGTCAAACATACTCTGTGCCAAAAATCCTATTACACCGCTGCCCAAAGCCAATGCAAGCATTGAGTCCATGCTCTTTTTATCATCCATTCTGTATACATCAGACATTTTCTTTACAAATACAATTTGCATTACCAAGAACACTCCCAGTCCGCTTATGCCTGCCTCAACAAGAAGTTGTAAGAACAAGTTATGTGAATGAGGTGCTATGATAGCGTTGTATGAGAAGAAAGGATATACCTGTGAAAATGCCGCCTCACCCATACCTATACCGCCGAGCCAATAATGTTTCATCATTCCGAGCGTACCCATCCAAATATATACACGATACGATGTTGACGAGTCCTCCATATTGCCGACACTCATTATACGGTCAACAATAGTCTGCGGTATGATAAACGGCAATATACACAACACAATCGGTATAAATCCCCACCATTTTCCTTCATAGAATGTTACGAATATAACTACGCTCAGCATAAAGCCGATCCAACAGCCTCTTGACTGTGTAAGTACCAGACACAACGCAAGCACAAGGAACATTAATCCGTACGCCCATTTTGAAAGTTCTTTCCACTTGTTTTTAAGCATATATACCGCCGCTACAGGAAGTACCAAAAGCAAGTATTCGCCCAGTACGTTCGGATTGCCGAGTGTTGAATATACACGCATTGTTGCGTCTTCAAACATTTCTTCATCAATCCACGCATTTGAAGTTGTCCAACCGAATGCGTACTGCATTACACCGTAAAGTGCAACAAGTGCGCCCGATATAACAAATATCTTAAACAATCCGTAAAGTTGTTCCTTTGTCTTAACCGTATTCACTACAACAAAGTAGAATATTAGGAATACAAGATACATCGCCCATACTTTAAGACTTCCCATTCTTGCGAATGATGCAAGTGACGATACAAGCAATACTCCCAAAAGAAGTAATATACACATACCCACGCCGTCAAACTTCCACTTGAAGTTTTCGTCCGAAAGCGATTTAATAACAAGTGACAAAGCCGTCCACAAACATATACCGGCAAGTATCATTGTCGGCATAAAAGGTGCTAAAAATACCGCCGCATACACACCCGTAATCGGTGCATACATAACAAGCACCATACCGAACAGAGCAAAAGGTATTGCCAAGCCGTAAAGCTTTGAAACGCTCATTACCACTCCGACAATAATACCGCACAAAAGTGCAAGTACAAGTCTTAGCTTGCCGTTTGTATACTTTTCATCGTAAAATTCAAAATCAAGATTTTTAAATCCCGCCGCACTTTTGATTACACTTACGACCTTACTCGGATTTAAAAACGACATAAGATTGAAGTTAAACACACTCATAATCGCGCCGATAACACCGACAATCAAAGCAATTTTCGACAGGTGCATACCTACAATACTGTAACATACAACCGTTGCAAGAATCATTATACCGAAAAAACGTGTATTCACCGCCATAAAATTCTGTATATATACTCTCGCCCAATGACATATAAAACTGTTTTTTATGTTGCTTTCCACAAATTTTCCGATTTTCTTTTTTATAAAAGTTAAAAACGTAAACGGACATCTGACAATTCTTACCGCAACACTGTTTGACTCGTTTTGACCTATATTTCTGATCCAAGTCATAACAGAACTGTTTTTCCAAGAACCTGATATTCCGTTATATATCTTCATAAGCAATTTGCAAAGTCCGCTTTTTCTGAACGCATTTGCAAAACTGTGACAAAATGCCGCTATTGAAGACAGTATAAAACTATTCATCTTCTCACCCTTTCTTTTTTATAATACTTTTTATATCGTCCTCGCCCGTAACAAAAATCATAATACCGTATATTATAACTCCTGTCACACCGCATATACCGCAAGTGAGGATATTTCCTACAACACCGTCAAATCTTGCACCTACAAATCCGTAAACGAAGAATACGCCTACTCCCATAACAGCCGCCGATATAACGGCTTTTATCATATTCAAAATATCTCTGCCTTTTATCATATCGGGATACTTTCTGTGCATACAGAACCAGTTCAAAACCGCATTCACGATTGAACCGCCTGCCGCCGCAAGTGCAAGTCCGTTAGTTGCCATTACATTATACAGTACATACGCAAGCAAAATATTTATAACCATACTTATAACCGAGTTTCTCATAGGCGTTCTGCTGTCCTGCAGCGAGAAAAATGCTTTTGACAAAATCTCATTAAGTCCAAGTCCAAGCATACCGACAGAATAGAATTTAAGCAATGTACTTATTGCCTCAACGTCCTCTGCACCCATTTTGCCGTAACCGTAAATAACAGACGCAATCGGTTTTGAAAGAACTATAAATCCTGCCATAAGCGGTGCTATTACAAGCACAATCGCACGCATTGAGCTTACTGTAAGTTTTTTCGCCTCATTGTCGTTTCCGTCCGCAACCGCACGTGCAAGTTTTGGGAATATCAAGTTTGTAACCACAAAACTGAATACTCCGACAACGATTATATACAGTCTGTTCGACTGCTGAATATATGTTACCGCAGAATCGATATTTGACGCAAATCTTTGATTGACTATTGAATAAAGCGGTTGTACCCAAGTGGATATAAGCATAGGTCCGGCAAGCAAAAGCATTTGCTTTATATACGGATCTTTAAACTTAAAATCAGGTCTGTACTTTACTCCGAATTTTTTTATCCAAGGTATCAGTATTATAAACTGCAAGCTCCATGCAATAACCATTGTTACCGACAAGCCGTAAATACCGAACTTCTTGCCGAATACCACATAATAAAGTATAATAGCCAAATTCGATACAAGGCTTATTATTGACGGAATATTGTACTCGCCGAATGACTGCAACAATCCGACAAACGAAAACGCCAGTCCCGTAAATATTACCATCGGGAACATTATCGCGGTAAGCTGTGCCGCAAGATTGTGCTTGTCAGCTGTATAATTCGGTGCTTGTATGTTCACAAGTACATCTCTGAAAATTATTCCGCCCACAACGATAAATAAGGTTATACAGACAATAAGCGTTACGAACTTATTGACAAATTTCATCGCCTCGTCTTTGCCTTTTTTCGACATTATATCGTTGAAAACAGGTATAAATGCCGCAGATATAACTCCGCCGATTATGACATCAAACAACGTTGTAGGAATAGTTGACGCGGTTAAAAATGCGTCCGACTCCAAGCCGGAACCGAAATATGCTGTTAAAAGCGAATCTCTTACAAGTCCGAGTACCTTTGACAAAAGCGTTGCCATTGCCATAAAGCCTGCCGTCAGGAGCATTTTCTGTCCGGAAGTTTTTCCTTTCACAGCGTCACACTCCCTTTTTCATAAAGCTCAATCGCATATTTGCCGTTAAGCTTTGCTTTTTCTTTTA
Organism: Hominilimicola fabiformis; assembly: GCF_020687385.1. Taxonomy (NCBI): domain Bacteria; kingdom Bacillati; phylum Bacillota; class Clostridia; order Eubacteriales; family Oscillospiraceae; genus Hominilimicola; species Hominilimicola fabiformis. The sequence continues at coordinate 166,937 of NZ_JAJEQM010000005.1, read as the reverse complement.
AATGGCTGTAATTTTCTTTTAAATCCTGCTTTATCGTGTCGTAATTTGCCACACATTCATCAAGCATTTTCTTTAAATTTTCATCTGTTACTTCATTTACGTCAACGTAGTGTCTTTGATGTGTATATTCCATAAAGCTGTTTATCTTAGGGTCATACACCAGGCCGATAAGCGGTACTGAATTTATCGCCGCATAAATTAATGTATGAAGTCGCATACCGATACACATATCAAAACATTTAATAATTGAAAGCATTCCCTCAACGGAATAACGTTTCTTAATAATTGCCGATTCATGTTTCATTTTGCGTTTTATGTTCTGCATTATAGCTGTGTCACGACTTGACTGCATAGGAAGAAATACCGTATAGTAGCCGTATTTTTCGTATGCGTAGTCACAAGCGTTCGCAATTTGAGTTTCAAAGTCACCGCCTAAGTTCTGCCACTTTCTTACCGACACTCCGAGCAGTTTTTTATCACTCGGAACACCCTCATTTTTCAAAATAGCCTTTCCGAGCTTTTCGTCTGCAATATCCAAATCAAGTGCAGGATCGGCTGTAACCTTTACATTTTTGTTTTCAATACCGATTTCATGCAACGTTTTATATGAACGTTCATCACGCAATGTTATAAGGTCAACTTTATCAAGTATTTTCTTGGTTTTCTTGATATTGCCCTTTCTTTCAAGCGGACCTATACCGTTTGAATAAAGCATAACTTTCATATTTTTCTTTTTTGCCATTGCGATAACCGTAAGATAATACCAAAGTGATTTTGTACTTGTTCTGTCCTGTATCAGTGTACCGCCGCCCGAAATAAGCATATCTGCCTTTTTCATATGTTTGGCAATCTTTAATACATTCAATCGATTTATAGATTTAACCTTGTAATATTCCATTGTTTCGGCAGGGTTTGCACTTAAAACAACTATGTTCGGACTTTCCTTATACTGCTTTAAATCATTTATAATCGCCTGCAAAAGTGCGTCATCACCGCTGTTTTTAAAGCCGTAATAACCTGATATAAGAATTTCTTTGTTTTTCTGCAATGCCCAGTCATAAACCTTTATACTGTCATCAGCCATACGAGTTACGGAATATTCTTTCTTAATAAGTTCTCTGCCGTATTCGCCGAGTTCTTTCTGCTTATTTTCGTCAAGATTGAAGAATTTAAGTACATCACGTTTTATAAGCTCACTGTTCGACATTTCACAACCGCGGCAACAGAAGTTGGTATCAATGCCGACCGCAAGTTTGCTTTCGTCAAACAATCCGATATATCCCTCATTACCTGCAATTATAACAGGCTTGTCCGCCGCCATTGCCTCAAGAGCCGCACGGCTCACACCTACAAACAATTTACACGGTGCAATAAGTTTATTTATATCTGTTCTTGCACCTGTAAGTACAATGACATCACGACCCAACTTTTGGTTTACGCTGTCAGCCATAGTTTTTACATTATCATAATCATCGCCTGCACCGACAACTATAACTTTTAAATTATTAACCGCTTTGTCGATTTCGGGAACTGCTTCGATAAGCTGCTTTGCAACAAGGCTTCTTGATTCGTCCAAACGGCTTACATAAGTTATAACCGTATCGTCATCTTTTATACCGAGTTCCTTTTTTATATCTTCACAATCTGTTTTAGGTGAAAACTTTTCAGTATCAATACCGTTTATCGTAACATTTATATCACCTGCCGGTATGTGATAGTTGTCCATTAAGTAGGTCTTTATATCCTCCGACACCGCAACAGTCTTTTCACCCCAATCGGTTATATATTTAAGACCGTAGCCTGTATTAAATACCCAATGTGCCGTTGTCACAAACGGAAACTTCATTCTCTTGTGAAGTTTTCCCAATATAAAAGAAGGGATTCTTGCGTGAGAATGAACTATGTCTATTTTTTCGTCTTTAATTATCTTCTTCAAAAGTCGTGCCGATTTCAGCATATTCAAAGGATTTTTATTCTGCAAAGGTACTGCATAATGCTTTATTCCAGCGTCCTCGAGTTCCTTTACATAAACACCGCCGTTTGAAGTGACAATTACATTAAAGCCTTTTCTTTTAAGCTCTTTTGCAAGTTCAACAACGTGTGTTTCCGCGCCTCCGATATTTAACTGCATCAATGATAAAAGGATATTTGCACCTTTTTCCAAAGTACTCACCTGCTCTTTCATACATACTTATTTTTATTATATCATATTATGTATTAAATTTCAATCACTGTTTTTGTCTGCAACTTACATACTATGTTACAGCAATATTCACAAAATATCTGACATTTATCAAAAAGTATTTTACAAATTGTTTGCGATATAGTATAATAAATTCATTATTATAAAATCAAGAGAGGTATTTTCTTATGAACAACAAAAAAAGAAGCACGTTTTCAGGCGGATTCGGATTTGTTCTTGCTGCGGCAGGAAGTGCGGTAGGATTGGGTAATATTTGGCGTTTCCCTTACCTCGCCGCAAAATACGGCGGAGGTATATTCTTATTATTCTACATACTTCTTGTCGTAACATTCGGTTTTTCACTTATGATTGCCGAAAACGCAATCGGACGTAAAACCGGTAAAAGCGGACTTTGTGCATTCCGCGAACTTAGTAAAAAATGGGGATTTATCGGAATTATCGCAACGCTTATTCCCATGATTATTCAACCTTACTACAACGTAATCGGCGGTTGGGTTATCGAATATGCAACAAAATATGTAACAGGCAATCATCAGCTTTTGGCACAAGACAATTTCTTTACTGATATGCTTGCATCACCGCAAAGACTTCTTATTTATCAGTTTATATTCTCGGCAATTACGACTTTTGTAATTTTAAGAGGTGTTCAAAAAGGCGTTGAAAAGTTCAGTACAATACTTATGCCGGTACTTATTGTACTTGCAATAATCGTTGCGGTATACTCAATTACACTTCCGGGTGCTATGATGGGTGTTAAGTATTTCTTCGTTCCCGACTTTTCAAACTTTTCAATTCAAGGTGTGCTTGCCGCAATGGGACAAATGTTCTACTCACTATCGCTTGCGATGGGTATTATGATTGCATACGGCTCATACTTGCCTAAAGACAGTAACCTTGAAAAGAATGTAGGCAGAATTGAACTTTTCGATACAGCTATCGCTATATTGGCAGGTCTTATGATTGTTCCGGCGGTATTTGCTTTTTCAGGCGGTGACCAAAGTGCTTTGGGCAAAGGTCCAAGCCTTATGTTTGTGACATTGCCAAAGGTATTTGAAAGCATGGGTATGGCAACGGTTATAGGAAGTGTATTCTTCATACTTGTTCTGCTTGCCGCACTTACTTCTTCCATTTCAATTATGGAGGCTATCGTTTCTTCGCTTTGTGACCGTTTCGGTTGGGACAGAAATAAGACAACAATCTGTGCAGGTATCGGTTCTTTCTTATTTGGTATACCGCCGATTTTAGGATACAATGTCTGGGATAAAGCGACTTTAGGCGGTATGACAATTCTTGATATGATGGACTTTGCCACAAATTCAATACTTATGCCTATATGCGCATTGCTTACCTGTATATTTGTCGCATACGTTATCGGCGTCAACTCAATACACGATGAAGTACGCATATCATCAGCATTCAAACGTCAAAAGCTTTTCGATATTATGATTAAATACGTTGCACCTGTGTTTATCGTTGCAATATTGATTTCTTCAATACTTGAAGCACTCGGAATTATAAAATTCTAAAAAAATAAGCGTTCACTTCAAAATGTGAACGCTTTTAAATTTTGTCTTATTTTGTAACAACTCTGTGGAATGTCTTTTTACCCTTTTTGATAATCATACCTTCATCTGTAATCATATCTTCCGTAACAACACCGTTTACGTCATTGTATTTTACATCATTGATTGAAAGACCGTTTTGTTGAACAAGACGTCTTGCCTCCCCCTTCGACGGCAACAATCCTGTCTTAACAAGCATATCAAGTACACCCATTCCGACAACGTCAGGTATAACGCTTGTCGGCATATCTGCACTTACTCCGCCTTTAGCGAATACTTCTTCTGCTGTTTTCTTAGCTTTTTCAGCCTCTTCTTCACCGTGTACAAGCTTTGTTACTTCATAAGCAAGAATTCTCTTAGCTTCGTTAAGTTCCTTACCTTCCCACTTTTCCATTTTACGAATTTCGTCCATAGGAACGAATGTAAGAAGTTTTAAGCACTTAATAACGTCAGCATCTTGTACGTTTACCCAATACTGATAGAAATCGTACGGAGTAGTCTTTTTAGGGTCAAGCCAAACAGCACCCGATTGTGTCTTACCCATTTTCTTACCTTCACTGTTTGTAAGCAAAGTAAATGTCATACCGTAAACCTGCTTTTGGTCCTTACGTCTGCAAAGGTCGATACCGCCAAGAATGTTACTCCACTGGTCGTCGCCGCCCAATTCGATTTTACAGTTATACTTACGGTTAAGCATTAAGAAGTCATAGCTCTGCATAAGCATATAGTTAAATTCAAGGAATGAAAGTCCCTTTTCAAGTCTTTGCTTAAAGCATTCGGCAGTAAGCATTTTATTTACTGAGAAACATGAACCGATGTCACGCAAAAATTCCACATAATTAAGGTCTAAAAGCCAATCGGCATTGTTTACCATTATAGCTTTATCGTCCGAGAAATCAATAACTCTTGATAACTGCTGTTTGAAACATTCACAGTTATGGTCAATTATTTCCTTAGTCATCATCTGACGCATATCGGTTCTTCCCGACGGGTCACCGATATGACCTGTACCGCCGCCGACAAGGGCAATCGGTCTGTGTCCGTAATTCTGCATATGTCGCATTACGACCATCTGCAAAAAGTGTCCTACATGAAGGCTGTCTGCTGTTGGGTCAAAGCCAATATAGAACGTAACTTTTTCCTTTCCTAATAATTCTCGTATCTCTTGTTCGTGTGTTGTCTGGGCAATAAGTCCACGCTCCAGCAAAACGTCATATACATTATCTTGCATATTCTTTTCCTCCTTCATTAGTGTATTGCCACGAGTACGGCAATCTGTTACATTATACACCATAAGACAAAGTTTTGCAAGATATTTTTTCTAAATATTGTTTGAACCGAGTAAATTATGATATTTCAGATAATCCTGCGGATTTGTGCTTATAATTCTCTCCACGCGTCCGTCTGTCAATTCAAGTGTCACGTTGTTATACATTTTTAGATGTCTTTGTCTTATTTGAGTGTTGTCGAAAAACACAACATCTGTCGGCACTATTGAATAAATCATTTTTTATTTTCTCTCTCCTTTTCTATCAGCTCATACATTTTTTCAAGTGCGTCTTTAAGTCCGCCCATTTCATTTATAAGCCCGTATTCAACCGCCTTTTTTGCAAATAATATACTTCCCACGTCGTTTGCTATTTCATCAGTCGTGAGCATTAACTGTTTAAATTTGTCGTATGATATATTTGAGTTTGAAACAACAAAATCAATTATTCTGTCCTGCATATTCTGAAAATATTGAAATGTCTGCATAACGCCGATTACAACGCCGTTCATTCTGAGCGGATGCACTGTCATAGTTGCGGTCGGTGCAATGAACGAATAGTCCGTTGCAACCGCAAGCGGTACACCTATACTGTGTCCGCCGCCCAAAACAAGCGAAACGGTAGGTTTGCTCATTCCGGCTATCATTTCAGCTATCGCCAATCCTGCCTCAACGTCACCGCCTACCGTATTTAAAAGCACCATAAGTCCGTCAATTTCCGGATTTTCCTCAATCGCTATAAGCTGCGGCAGAACGTGTTCGTATTTCGTTGTCTTGTTCTGCGGCGGCAATACCATATGCCCCTCAACCTGACCGATTATATTCAGACAATGTATATTACCTCTCGGATTTTTTGTTTCAACACTTCCCAAATCCTCAATATTCCGTCGTTCCTGTTCCGCTATATTGCTTTCTGTATCTGTATCATTTATCACTGTACACACCTCCGTACTATACTTATTATAATGCTTTTGGGTATAATTTATACATATTGCAAATTTTCTGTTATATTATAATTAATGATAATCTATTGTAATATATACTGTTTTGTGTTATAATAAACGTTAGTATATTAAGCAAGGGAGTGGATATATATGCCTATAAAGATACCGGACAAACTTCCGGCAACAGCACAGCTCAGAAAAGAAAATATTTTTGTTATGAGTGAAAAAAAGGCTATGCACCAAGATATTCGTCCGCTTAAAATTGTAATAGTGAACTTGATGCCGACTAAAATAGCTACCGAAACACAGCTTTTAAGACTGCTTTCAAATTCACCGTTGCAAATTGAAATAGATTTTCTGCAAATGGATACACACGAATCAAAAAACACACCATCAGAACATTTGGCAACATTTTATACAACCTTTGATGAAATAAAAGATTCAAAATATGACGGAATGATTATAACAGGTGCGCCTGTTGAAAACCTTGAATATGAAGATGTTGATTATTGGGGCGAGCTTACACGCATAATGGATTGGTCCAAAACTCACGTCACTTCAACATTGCACATATGTTGGGCGGCACTTGCCGGTCTTTACTATCATTACGGTGTGCCGAAGCATCCGTTAAAAGAAAAATGTTCGGGAGTTTTCAAGCACAAGGTGAACAGACGCACGGCAAAGCTTGTACGAGGTTTTGACAATGAATTTTACGCACCGCATTCACGTTTTCAGGAAGTGCGTGCAGAGGATATAAAAAAGGTTAAAGAGCTTGAAATTCTTTGCGATTCAAAAGAGGCTGGCGTGTATATCGTATTTACAAAAGGCGGCAGACGTATTTTTGTAACAGGTCACGCAGAATACGACGCAACAACGTTGCGTGATGAATATTTCAGAGATTTGGACAAAGGTAAAAATCCGATAATACCAAAACACTATTTTCCTAATGACGATCCTACAAAAAAACCGATCGTCCGTTGGCGTTCTCACGCTAATTTGTTATTCTCAAATTGGCTCAATTACTTTGTATATCAAATCACACCTTATGATATTGACAGCATAAACTAAAAAGTCTGACCCTGTGGGTCAGACTTTTTAGTTTATTGATATTATTTAATTTCTTTCAGCATTTAATATAAATTGTACATTCTTAACTTCTATCGAATTAAGATTACTGTCATCATCACTGTAATTATAATTCGGATTAATTGAATACCAAGACTTACCGCTGAAATATTTGCTGTATTCTTCCGTTTGGAATTTACGTCCGTGACGGGCATATATTTCGTTTCTCGCAAGTGCAAGGTCGTGCTTTGACATTCCCTTAATATCATCATTTGTAAGAAGTTTTGTACCCGAATTTGCAAGTATATAGTCACCTGCATAATTCGTTATACTCGTAATTTCATATACAGTATTTCCGTTATACGTTTCCGACGTCGGTACAGCCGTTATCGTGTAAGGCTTGCCGTTTATCTGTTCCGTTGTACTACCGGCTGAAACAGTTGCGTAATATTTAACATTATTAGTTACAAATGTCATTAAATGTTTTCCGGCATTTGAGTCATATATAACTTCACCGCCTGTACTTAGCTGTGAAGAAATGTTTGAAGATGAAACTCCGCTGTTTTGTGCAGATGATGTATTTGACGATGAGCCTGTACCGCTTGAACCTTTTCCTTTAGATGATGTACTTGATGAGCCGTTTGACGTATTACTCTTAGATGTTGTGCCGCTTGACGATGTACTTCCGCTCCTTGAGGCTGATGTACCGCTGCCTGTATTACCTGTTGCAGACCACGATTGGCTGTTTGATGATGTACTGTTTTCATCTCTCGGAGATGTTTCCATTGACAACTCAGGCGTCTGTACAGGTTCTTCACTTACCGCAGGTGTTGCAATTACACTCGGTGTTGACACAACTGCAACTGACGGTGCAGGTGTTTCCTCTATTTTGTTTCCGCCGTTGACGTTAGACACAAGATAATACACACCTATTCCGGCAGCAGCAACTGCAAGAGCACAAATTGCACCGATAAGCACAATACGATTACGTCTTTGTCTTTTTCTTTTTTCATTACGGCGACGTTCGATTTCAGACAACTGTTGTTTCTTATCCTCCATCATTTTCTTTACCTGTTCACGACGTCTTCTTTCATTATCATCATAAATTTCATCACCTTCTGAATTTTCTTGTTCTTCAGAATTATCATTTTGTTCATCACCCAAATTTTCATTCAACTCGGCTTGATGTTCCTGATACGCATTTTCTATTTCATCTGTATTAATTACTTTTGTTTCTTCTGCCGCACTTGCATCTTCATTAACTTTTGTACCGCAAAATTCACATTCTTGAGCATCATCCGGTATCTGAGCTCCACATACTTTACATAGCATATATTCTACCCTCCGATTTCAATATTTCATACCTATTCAATTATCATTATATTATGTTCCTCATTTCAAGTCAATATCGTATTGTTTACAATAAAAAGACATTTTACGTCAACCATTTTAATTTTACCCAATTTTCCGAATTTTAACAAAAATAAGGACATCAATTTAGCTATTTGTACGATATGTTAAGCATATTATGTGTAAAGGAGGTTATGAGATATGTTTCTTGGCGGTTTATTTTTTGAATGGATACAGACTGTTTTAATACTTGCCGGATACGTTTCGGGTAATGCAACATTTCCAAAGCCATTAAACAAAAGTGAAGAAAAGAAATATCTTGACTTGTATGCAAAAGGTGATGAAAGTGCAAAAAATGTACTTATCGAACACAATCTCAGACTTGTTGCACACATTGCAAAAAAGTATGCTGACGAAAAAAATCTTGAGGACCTTATATCTATCGGCACAATCGGTCTTATCAAAGGAATAAACACATTCAATCCCGAAAAAAATTCACGTCTGTCTACATATATTTCACGTTGTATTGAGAATGAAGTGCTTATGGTTATGCGTTCATCAAAGAAACTTCAAAATGAAATTTCCATTGATGAAAGTATCGGCACAGACCGTGAGGGCAACAATATGACTTTTTCGGATATACTGACTTGCGATTCAACAGATATTGCCGACCTCATTTCCGGCAAACTTGAAGCTCAAAAACTGTACAACGCAATGAAAAAAATATTAGCCCCAACCGAAATAAATATTCTCTGTTGGCGATACGGACTCGGTAATCAGCCGAAGAAAACGCAAAAAGAAATTGCCGATATACTCGGCATAAGCCGCAGTTACGTCAGCAGAATAGAGAAAAAATGTCTTGAACGTCTTTTAGACGAATTAAAAGAATAAGGCTCTCCACAATCACGGAGAGCCTTATATATGAGTTCATTTTTTCAAAATCCCAACTGATTTTTTGACATCTGCAAAATTTTAGTCACCAAATGATATGCCTATTTCCTTTGCCGCCTCGATAATATCGCTGTCGACAGGGACTTTTTTAAGTTTTCCGGCAACCTCGCCAAGCGGTACAGGAACAATTTTTTCATTCTGCAATGCAACCATAAAGCCGTACTGTTCGTTCTTTATGAGTCTTGCGGCAGCCGCACCGAAACGTGTGCAAAGAAATCTGTCATATGCACAAGGGCTTCCGCCTCTTTGGAAGTGTCCCGGAACAGTTACTCTGATTTCGTGCCCCGTAACTTCTTCAAGTTCCTTTGCAATCTTATAAGAGATTGACGGATAAGGCATTGACGCACGAAGTGCTTTTAGCTCTTTCTTCTTCATCTTTGCCTCTTCTTTTGAAATTGCACCCTCTGCAACGGCAAGAATTGAAAATCTCTTTCCGGCTTGTTCTCTCTTTTCGATAACTTTGGCAATTTCGTTAATATCATAAGGAATTTCAGGCAATAGGATTATATCCGCACCGCCTGCAATACCTGCATACAAATTAAGCCAACCTACTTTATGTCCCATTACCTCAACAATAAAAATACGTCCGTGAGAAGTAGCTGTTGTATGAATACAGTCTATCACTTCCGTTGCAATATCAACGGCACTTTGGAAACCGAAAGTCATTTCCGTACCCCAAACGTCATTGTCAATCGTCTTTGGCATTGTAACCACATTAAGACCTTCTTCAGAAAGTAAATTAGCCGTTTTATGTGTACCGTTACCGCCCAAGATAACAAGACAGTCAAGCCCCATTTTCTTATAATTATCTTTCATTGCCGCAACTTTATCAATGCTGTTTTCATCTTCAATGACACGCATCATCTTAAACGGCTGACGTGATGTCCCCAAAATTGTACCGCCTATTGTAAGTATACCGGAAAAATCAGATTGATTCATCTTCTTGTAATCACCGTGGATAAGTCCGGCATAACCGTTTTGAATACCGTAAATTTCAACGTCGTCAATTTCTTCATACAGTCCCTTTGCAACACCTCTGATTGCCGCATTAAGACCTTGACAATCTCCGCCGCTTGTTAAAATACCAATCTTTTTCATCAAATCATCCTCTCATTTTAGTTTTCCGATTACGACTCTGTCATTGTCGTTTAAATCTTTTATCACTTCTGTATCATAAAAGTCGTTTTGCATAAGACCTCTTACAGATTCGCCTTGATTATAGCCAATCTCAAATGCAAGCAGACCGCCTTTTTTCAAAAAATTATGTGCCGTTTCGGTTATACGTCTGTAAAAAACAAGTCCGTCCTCACCGCCGTCCAACGCAATTCTCGGCTCATAGTCCTTAACTTCCGTCTGCAACGTTTCAATAACCGCATTTTCTATATACGGCGGATTTGATACGACAACATCATACTTTTTTTTCGGATATTCATTTAATATATCCATTTTATAAAATTTCACTCTCTCTGACACATTATTTCTTTTAATATTTTTTTCAGCCGTTTCAAGTGCAATATCACTTATATCAAACAGCTCAATATCTGTATTTTTTTTGTAATGTGCAATACTTATTCCGATACAGCCGCTGCCTGTACATATATCGGCTACGGTTGTTTTCTTATCGCTGATTTTATCAATTACGGTTTCAACAAGAATTTCCGTATCACTTCTCGGTATAAGCACACCCTCCCTGACAAAAAAATCAAGTGACATAAATTCGGTTTCTCCGAGTATATATTGCAACGGCTCACCTTTTTTACGTCTTTCAATCATTTTATTCATTCTGTAAGTATGTTGAGGCATTACGGGCAATTTGCCGTTTAAAACAAGTCGGGTTCTGTCCATTTCCATAACGCTCATAACCATAAGTTCCGCCTCAAACCTTGCATTATCTCCAAGCTGCTTTGCCGTTTCTCTCACAAATTCCGATATTACCATCTGTCGTCCTCTTTATTTTCAGGTATACACGGTTTCATTGATTCAATCGCTACTTCAATTTGCGATGCGTCAGGTTCTCTTGTAGTAAGTTTTTGCAGCCACAATCCCGGTTTTGAAAGCCATGCCACCCATTTGCTTTTACTTCTTCCGGCGAATTTTATAATTTCAAATGAAATACCCGCTACAGCCGGCAAAAGTGCAAGACGCATTAAAACACGCAATATAACCATATCCACTCTCGGCAAAAGTGCAAAAAGCAAAATACTCACTATCATAACGAAAAGCAAAAAACTCGTTCCGCATCTCGGATGAAATCTTGTATGCTTTTTTATATTTTCAACAGTAAGTTCTTCCCCTGCCTCATAGCACGCTATCGTCTTATGCTCCGCACCGTGATATTGGAATACACGTTTAATGTCTTTCATATTTGAAACAATAGCCAAATATCCTATAAATATCACCATTCTTATTATGCCCTCAAAAAGGCTTGTAAATAAGTGTGAATCTGTAAATGCCGAAATTGGCGGAATAAGTGTACCGATTTTTTCCGCACCTTTCGTAAGAAAAGTAGGAAGTACCATAAACAAAGCAATACTGAATACAAGCGATATTGCGATTGATACATAAATTACTATATCCTTGATTTTGTCGCCGAACTTATCGTCAAGCCACTTGTCAAACTTACTTTCTGTTTTCTCCTCTTCCTCAATATCGACAAATTCCGCACTGAACATAAGTGCTTTCATTCCTATAACAAGGCTGTCTACAAAACTCACGCAACCTCTTATTATAGGCAATCTCCAAAACTTCTTTCTTGTTTTTGTTCCGTTTTCCTCGACCTTACATTCAATATCACCGTCAGGCTTTCTCACCGCCACTGCTGTTTTGAAAGGGCCTCTCATCATTACGCCCTCCATAACCGCCTGACCGCCTATTGATGTAATATGTTGCTGTTGTTCTTCTTTACTCATCTATTTTCTCCTATCTGTTTAATATTATCAGCACATACAGTTACAGCATAACCACGTTGTACAACAATTACAACAATCACTGCAATCGCAACAACCTGCCGAATCTGAGCCGGTACTTGTGGTTGATGTGTATGTTCTGTTTCTGTTCATTACATTGTTTAATGTACTTCTGTATTCAACATTGTTCGGCTCCATCTGTACTGCAGTCTGCAAAAAACTTATAGCTTGGTCATACCAACCGACCTGCATTCTCGCAAGACCCGATAAATAATACCATTCCGCTGTTTTCGGCAATAAGTTAAGCATTTCAAGTGCCTCACGAATTCGTGACTGCGTTATAAGAATACGAACATTTTGAAAACTTGCCTGTCCGCTTGTGTGCGTCTGTGATGTTGAATATCCTCTTGATGACGTACTGTATCCCGTATTAGTCGCGGTACGCTTATTCGTTATAATATCGTAGGCTTTGTTGATTTCTTTCATCTTTTCAGCCGCCAAATCCGCAAGCGGATTATTAATGTATCTGTCGGGATGATATTTTTTCACCAATTCTTTATACGCTTTTTTTATTGTTTCTTCATCGGCGTTTTCGCTAACGCCCAATACTTCATAAGGATTCATTACTTTCTCCTAAAATACTTTTCTGTTTAGCTTTTAGTGCAATATACATAATATTGTCCAAAACTTCTTTATTTTTGTATATCTCAAGCAAATTATATGCAGACGCCGCATTTTCAAGAGTGAACGTCATTGTGGTATATAAATCCTCTCTAATCGTGTCTTTTATTTCTTGTGCGTTTTTATCCTCATATTTTGCTTTAAAGGTATTGTAATCATTTTTCTTTACGTCTTTTTCCAAATCGTTATACGCGTCAATTATATATATCCATCGCCCTGTATTATATCCAAGCCAAGCAAGAATACGTTTTTTATCCTTGTCCTCAATAAAATCGGGTGTAAATAATATTTCAAGTATTCTCGCAAAACAATCGGCTGTTTCATCAATTTCTTTGCAGTTATTTTTTTCAAGCCGACTCAATTCATCAAGACATTTTCTGATACTTTCATATTCTCTCGGATAATGTTTTTTAGCTTTTCTGACACCGTTTGCAAAAAACAACATACTAAACAACGCTTTTATACTTTTGTCATCGTTCCAATCGTCAAGCAATTTCAAATAAGTAAGTATAACACCCATATCAGCGGCATAATTTAGAGCCGTGTCATTTTCAACACATATATTTTCACGGATAGGATGTAACACGCATTTTTTATCTTTCATACTTATTTCTTTTTTGCAAACCGAAGATAAAACAATCGCAAGGAATGTTATGTCATAGCTAAGTCCCAGCCTTGCCGATTGCGAACATCTCTTGCCGATAGCCTTACACAATCCGCAATAATATGCTTTAAACGCCTTTAAGCCTTGTTCGCTCAACGCATTTTTGCATACTGTAACGTATCCGAACATTAAAACATTCCTTCCATAATAACATAAGTATATTTAAAGTATATCTCAAATCGCCATAAATTTCAAGGTGTATGATATATTTAAGATAAAATTTTATTTTTTATTCATAATTAAGCATACTTTTATCGTTATTATGAGAAAATAATATTAAAATAATGTGACTGGAGTAATTTAATATGAAACACGAAATGACTAACAAAGAATATAATGAATACGTAAAAACAAAAACACCCAATTCAAAGCTTTTTTCAAACTGTTTAAAAGCATTTGTATCAGGCGGAATAATATGCGTAATCGGGCATTTTATTTTAACTATGTTTAAAAAATGGGGACTTGATACAGAAGCCGCAAGCACTGCCACTTCAATCATATTGGTGTTTGCCGGTGCATTGCTTACAGGACTTGATATTTACCCGAAAATCGCTAAATTTGCGGGTGCGGGAACTATTGTACCGATTACCGGATTTGCAAATTCCGTTGTTTCCCCTGCTCTTGAGGCAAAAACCGAAGGTATGGTGCTCGGTGTCGGTGCAAAAATTTTCACAATCGCCGGTCCCGTTATCCTTTACGGTACACTTGCCTCGTTCGTTGCCGGTATTGTGTATTGGATTATAAGTTTGTTTTAAAATAAAAAATCTTCTTGAAGAAACAAAATTTACTTCAAGAAGATTTTTTTAATTATTTAAGTTCATATCCGCCGACAGGACGAATTGAAAGAACGTGGCACATATTTTCACCCAACACGTTCTCAATTTTTGTTTTAAATTCATCAAGCATATCAAGCGGAACAAACGCTTGTACAGTTCCGGCAAAACCACCGCCGTGAACTCTGTACGCGCCTTTGTCGCCAAGTATTTCATCGCACAAAGCCAATGTCAAAGACACTGCTTGATTTTTAGGCATACTTGTTGCGAACACATTTTGCAGATACATATACGACGACTGTCCCGATTTCTTTACAAGCTGTTTGAAAAGTTCAAAATCATCATTTTTCAAAGCCTTAACTTCTTCCTGTGCACGTTTGTTATCATTAAAGAAATGGATTGCACGAAGTACTGCTCTGTCATTATTAAGTTTTGCACGAATGTTTTTGATATTCGCCATAAACTCATTTTCATCAACTTCACGCAAAAATTCCTTACCGAAAAATCCCGCAACTGCTTTCATATCAGACGGAATTGTCGCATATTCATCAGTTAAATCTGCGTGATCCGCACCCGAATCAATAATGCAAAGAGCGTGATTATGCTTTTTTAAATCAAATTCAACTTTTTCAACTATCGGTTCTTCCGTACTCTTAAAATCAATAGCCACAACCGAGCCGACAGATGATGCCATCTGATCCATAAGTCCGCTTGGTTTATTGTAATAAACATTTTCGGCGAACTGTCCGAATTTTGCAATTTCAATCGGATTTACTTCGTTATTTGCAAAAAGTCCGTTTATAATTGTTCCGACAAGCACTTCAAAAGCCGCTGACGATGAAAGTCCCGAGCCTTTAAGTACATTTGATGTTGTGTACGCGTCAAAGCCTTTAACGTCATAACCCAAATCAACAAATTTTTTAATTACACCTCTTATAAGAGAAATCGCCTTGTCAAATTCCTTTTCTCTTATTTCAAGACTGTCAAGTTCAATCACATCAAGCGGATAGTTTCTTGATTGAATACGAACAGTATTCGTGCCGTTTGGTCGTGCTGCAGATATAACATCAAGATTAACACTTCCTGCAAGTACGCAACCATGTTGGTGGTCTGTGTGATTGCCTCCGATTTCAGTACGACCCGGAGCGGAGAACAAAGCAATATCGCCGTCTTTACCGAATGTTTCTTCAAAGCCGTTTATAACGTCAATATATCTGTCTGAATACTTTTTCACATCATTTTTATCGCACGAATACAAATATGTAAGCTTATCATCATATTCACCGTTTTTTAGTGCATTTATTGTTTCTTCTATAGAACGCATATAAAACCTCCGTTAAAATGAAAGGTGTAACATTGTTACACCTTTCATTATTTATTTAAAATATTTAATTTTATTCAACCATAAGAAAATCACTTACAATCTGTTGCATTTCGTCCTTGTCGCATACAAGGTCAAATACAACTGACTTATCTTTCAGTTCATAAAGTGACTTAGGAATTTGCATATTACTCTTTTCAGAAAGTTCCTTCAATAGAGTAAATTCGTCTTTACCGACAACTGCATTGTGATCCTCAAGCGCAATAAGAACACTCTGATTAAACTTGAACGGACTTGCAGTTGATGCAATAATTGTCTTTGTTGTGTCGCCTGTTTGAGCAACATACTTATCGTAAACAGACTTTGCAACGGCTGTATGAGTATCAATAACATAATCATATTCAGACGCACACTTTTTAATTGTAGCCATTGTTTCTGCATCATCACAGCAACCTGCAGTAAACATTTCCTGCATTTTTGCCTTAACGTCAGCTGAAACTTCATAGCTGCCATTAGTGTTAAGCTCTTTCATCCATTCGCTGACAAGTTTATCATCACAACCTGTAAGGTCATAAAGAAATCTTTCAAGGTTACTTGAAATAAGAATGTCCATTGACGGTGAGATTGTTGTATGGAAATCTCTGTTCTTATTATAAACACCGGTCTTTATGAAATCTGTCAAAACATTATTTTCATTCGACGCACAAATAAACTTAGCGATTGGCAAGCCCATTTTCTTTGCATAATATGCGGCAAGAATATTACCGAAGTTACCTGTCGGAACGACAACATTAATCTTATCGCCGATTTCAATTTCGTTATTCTTTACAAGCTCTGCATATGATGAGAAATAATATACAATCTGAGGAACAAGTCTGCCCCAGTTGATTGAGTTTGCAGATGAAAGCTTAAATTGATTTCTGTCAAGAAGATTTTTATAATCAGTGTCTGTAAATATCTTCTTAACACCGCTTTGAGCATCGTCAAAGTTACCCTTAACCGCGGCAACACTTACGTTATTACCCTCTTGAGTAACCATTTGAAGCTTTTGAATTTCACTTACACCGTTGTCAGGATAGAATACGATAATTCTTGTGCCTGCAACATCTTTAAAGCCTTCAAGTGCAGCCTTACCTGTATCACCCGATGTTGCAACAAGGATTACGATTTCTTTATCTTCATTAGTCTTTTTCATTGATGTTGTAAGAAGATGAGGAAGAATTTGAAGTGCCATATCCTTAAAAGCACAAGTCGGGCCGTGCCATAATTCAAGGAAATATGTTGTATCGTTAAGTTTATAAACAGGAGCAATGCTCTCTGTTTCAAACTTTTCCTTTGTATATGCACTGTCTATGCACTTTTTAAGTTCTTCTTCTGTGAAGTCAGAAAGGAACTTGCTAAGTACAAAATATGCTCTTTCGTTATATGACTTTGACGCCAAATTTTTAATCTCATCTAAACTAACTGAAGGAAAGCTTTCCGGAACAAAAAGTCCGCCCTCTGCACTAAGTCCTGTTTTTATAGCCTCTGCCGAACTTACAGATATGCTCTTATCCCTCGTACTATGATACTGCATTAATCAAAACCTCCAAATAATTAATCGTGCCTGTACAAATTTTCATACGTTCAATTCATACAGGCACCTTTGTTTTTTCGCGTCTTACGCTAATTTCTTTATGTAATCAGGTGCTGTTTCAGCATCTATGCTTACTGATATTACAAATGTGATTTCAAACTTTTGGCTCATAGTCTCAAGTCTGTTAAGGAATGATTCAAATCCGTCAAGATTGTCTGAGCCGACAATTTTGAAAATACCGTCAACAAAAATGTTTGTAATATCGAAGTCACGGCTTATAATACCGCTGATAAATCCAAGGAATTCATCATATGACTTAATTTCAAACTCTGATGTGTCTGCCATTCTCGCCTTTGACTTTACATCAAAAATATTTCTGTTTGTGTCGTTGCTGATAAAAACAACATTGCCCTTTGCAACCGTTAGAGCGTTGTTCACTTTCTCAATAAGAGCCTTTGTCTTACCGGTGCCTTTTTTTCCAATTAGAAGTTCAACCATGTTAACCTTCCTCCTTTATAATAAATTTTTATTTTCTGAGAGTCGCCCTCTCTGATTTTACTTTAATCTTGCTTCAAGAGCGTCCTTTTCGCTTTCGTAACCCGGCTTACCAAGAAGTGCAAACATATTCTTTTTGTATGCTTCAACACCCGGTTGATCAAAAGGATTTACCCCAAGCAAATATCCTGAAAGACCACAAGCCTTTTCAAAGAAATATACCATTTTACCGAAATTATATGCGTCAAGCGCAGGTACAATAACCGCAAGGTTAGGAACTTGACCGTCTGTATGAGCCAAAGCCGTACCCTGTGCGGCTTTTGAATTTACATAGTCGATAGTCTTGCCTGCAAGGAAATTAAGTCCGTCAATATTATCCTCTGTTGCTTGAATTTCAATATTCTTGCGAGGATTTTCAACAAGCAAAGCTGTTTCAAACAAAATTCTTTGTCCTTCTTGAATGTATTGTCCCATTGAATGTAGGTCACTTGAGAAGTCTGCCGCTGCAGGGAAAATACCCTTGTTGTCCTTACCTTCACTTTCGCCGTAAAGCTGTTTCCACCATTCGCCGAAATAGTGAAGTGCAGGCTCATAATTAACCATCATTTCAACAGTCTTGCCTTTTCTTGCAAGTGCATTTCTTACAACCGCATATTGATAACATTGGTTTTCTGCAAGATTTGGATTAGCATATTCATCCTGTGCCTCTTTTGCCCCTTGCATCATCTTGTCAATATCGATACCTGCCGCTGCAATCGGAAGTAAACCTACTGCAGTAAGAACAGAATATCTGCCGCCGATGTCGTCAGCGATAACAAATGTTTCGTAACCTTCTTCATCTGCAAGCGACTTCAATGCACCGCGAGCTTTATCTGTTGTTGCATAAATTCTTTCTTTTGCGCCTTCCTTGCCGTACTTCTTTTCAAGCAAGTCTTTAAATATTCTGAACGCAATAGCAGGTTCTGTTGTTGTTCCGGATTTTGATATTACGTTTACTGAAATATCTTTACCCTCTACTGTTTCAAGCAAATCAGCCATATATGTCGAACTGATGTTATTTCCGGCAAAGAAAATAGCAGGGCCTTTTCTCTTGTCTTTGTCAAGAGCATTATAGAATGAATGCTGTAACATTTCAACAGCCGCTCTTGCACCAAGGTACGAACCGCCTATACCGATTACAACAAGTACATCTGAATCAGAGCGAATCTTTTCAGCCGCTTTTTTAATTCTTGCAAATTCTTCTTTATCATAATCCGTAGGCAAGTTTACCCAACCAAGAAAATCATTACCTGCACCGGTTTTGTTATGAAGCATATTATGTGCCTCTTTAACATATTCAGCCATATTATCAATCTCATGCTGTCCGACAAACGGAAGTGCTTTTGAATAGTCAAACCTAATATTGCTCATTATATATTGCCTCCTAAATTTCGTATAAAACATATTATGTTTTGTTACTTATTATTCTATACTATTTTGCCAAATAAATCAATAGTCATTGTGAAAATAGTTTGTGAATATTTATTTCTTTTTCATTTCAAAATTCTTGTTTTGTTTGGATTTTGTTGTGTAATGCCAAATTGAACGGTACAACATATAGTTATTCTTCGTCGTACGTTTCAAGAAAACTGTGTTTCACACCGTCAATTTTGTACGCAACAATCGCCTCTAAACTGACATTTTCAACACTTTTGAATATATTCCCCTCAACGTACGGATTTACCTGTTTCAACGTTTTTATAAGTTCTTTTATTTCAACTCTCTTTGAACGGTTTTCTTCGTTATTACACGTTGTACAAGTATCCGTAAACTTGCAGGCACATTGTATAAAATGCAAATCGTTATATCGACACCACGATTTTATATCCTGCTCACGAATTAAATAAAGCGGTCGTATAAGTTCCATTCCCTCATAGTTTGTGCTGTGAAGTTTCGGCATCATTGTTTGCACCTGTCCCGAATACAGCATTCCCATTAATATCGTTTCAATTACATCGTCATAGTGATGTCCCAACGCAATTTTATTACAACCCATATCCTTTGCGAATTTATACAAATATCCCCTTCTCATTCTTGCACACAAATAGCAAGGCGACTTTTCAACATTATAAACCGACTCAAATATATCGGATTCATAAATAGTTATAGGGATATTCAATTTCCTTGCATTTTCCTCTATAACCTTACGGTTTTCAGGACTGTAACCGGGATCCATAACCAAAAATTTCACTTCAAATTCAAATTTATTGTGAAGTTTAAGTTCCTGAAAAAGTTTTGCCATAAGCATTGAGTCTTTTCCGCCCGATATACAGACCGCAATCTTGTCGCCTTCTTTAACCAAATCATAAGTATTAATTGCTTTTGCAAACATACGCCAAATTTTTTTACGGAATTTTTTTCTTATACTTTGTTCAACATCACGACTTATGCTCTCAGCCTCTTTTCGCTTTATCGAATCCAACAGCCATGCAGTATATCCGCCCTCAAGGCTCACCGCGTCAACGCCTTTTTCTCTTAGCCGCTCCGCAACGTCTATGCTGATTTTACCTATTCTGCAACAAATAATCAGTTTTTTGGATAAATCAACCTTTTCGCTTGTTTCTATCTCATCTGACGGAACATAAACCGCTCCCGGCATTTCGTCTTTTTGAACTTCTTCTTTGTCACGAATATCTATAATTTGATATGTGTCTTTATCTAATTTATTCAATTCTTCTATTGTTATACTCATAATTATTTCCTATCCCCAAATATATTTCCTATTATTTCAGTAGGCATAATTTTATAACAAATTTGTCGATTTGTCAAATACCAAAAAGCAGAGTCATATCTTATGACTCTGCTTTTGTTTTATATCGTTTCCGCAAATTTCTTTGTATAATCTTCAAGTTCGGCAAGTTTTTCGTCTGACGGATTGAATATACAACCGAACGGCTTTTCAAAAGGCTTTAGTTTAAGCAATTCAAGATGATTATGCACCAGCTGAATACCTTCACCGCCCCAGCCGTATGAACCGAATACAAAGCAAGGCTTATTCTTCATATTAACAAGGTCAATCGAAGAAATAATATCCCATACAGGCTTTACCGCATTTCTGTTGATTGTCGGTGTACCGAATACAAGCGCATCCGCACTGTGAAGTGCCGTTATCATTTCATCGTTGATTTCGGCAACGTCATATTCTTTAACATCAAAATCACAAGATTTAAGCGTTTTTTCAATAGTGTCTGCCATTTTCTTTGTATATCCGTAAGCCGACGCATAGAATATTGCGACTGTTTTTTTCTCTGTAACTTTTGGTGCACTCCAAGCAGAATACTTTTTAACGGCTTCTGCTATATATTTTTTAAGTACAGGTCCGTGACTGTTACAAACCATTTCAATATCAAGTGCCGACAACTTTTCAAGTGCCTTGACAACAAAAGCATTAAACGGCGATACAATGCAGTCATAATAAACTTTCATTGCCTTTTCATACTTATCGTAGTAAATTATATCCTCGTCAACAACTGCGTCCTCACAATAGTGTGCACCAAATACGTCACAGCTGAAAAGCGTCTTTTCACTTTCAAGATATGTCACCATAGTATCAGGCCAATGCAAATTAGGAACTATGCAGAATTTCAATACCTTTCCGTCACCCAAATCAAGCTCTGCACCGTCTTTTGCAATATGCTCCTTAAAAGTCATATTTGTTATTTCTTTTAGATTTCTTATAGCCGCAATACTGCCCACAACTTCAATGTCCGGATTTAATTCAAGTATCTTCTTGACACTTCCCGAATGGTCAGGCTCTGTATGATTGCATATCAAATAATCAATCTCAGAAACAGGCATTATTTCTTCGATATTTGAAATATACGAATCAAGTAACTTTTCGTGTGCTGTTTCTATAAGTGCCGTCTTTTCACCCTTTACAAGATACGCATTATATGTCGTACCGTATTCCGTTTTCATAAAAATATCAAATGTTCTTAGTGTAGGGTCTTTCACTCCCACATAAAAAATATTATTCTTTAATTCAAGCATTTTTTATCATTCCTTTCACCGTTAATTCTATTTACAAACAATAGATACCCAATCTTTTCTTTGCTTGATTGAATTTATTTCAAAGCCGCATTTTTCAAGTGCCGCTTTAACGTCGTCTACTCTGTCCTCGATTATTCCCGAAGTAATAAACACGCCGCCTTTTTTCATATATTCACGTGCTTTTGGAGCAAGCGCTATAATGACATCTGCAACAATATTTGCCACAACAACGTCATATTCATTTTTGGCGATTTCATTTTGCAATTCTGTATTTGTAATTATATCTCCGGCTTTAACCGTATATTTCGATATGTCGACATCATTCATGCCTGCGTTCTGATATGCAATATCAACCGCATTCGGGTCAATATCAACCGCAAACGCACTGTCTGCACCCAACAACAATGATATAATTGACAAAATACCGCTGCCGCAGCCCAAATCAAGCACTTTAACGCCCGGTTTTATGTATTTTTCAAGTGTTTCGATACAAAGCTGTGTTGTATAGTGTCCGCCTGTACCGAAACTCATACCCGGATTTATATTGAATACAATTCTGTCGGTATTATCTTTAAGTTCTTCCCATTCAGGCTTGATAAGAATTTTTTCGCCTACTTCCAACGGGTGAAAATACTTCTTCCAGTTATTCGCCCAGTCTTCTTCCTTCATATTGTCAATATGGATTTCAAGTCTGCCGAACTCGTTTTCATCATCAAGCTGTTTCATTTCGGCAACAGTATTTCTGATTGCCATAAGCATTTCATGACCTGCCGCATTATCGCTGACATAGGCGATTACTTCCGTTTCGCCCTCTTTTTCCTTGATCAGCTCATCATCAACATAATCCCAATACTGTTTATTGTTTTCAAGAAAATCTTTAAAATCTTTTTCGTCCTCAATTTCAAGACCTGTTATCCCAAGCTGATACAGTCTTCCGCTCAAAGGCTCAATACCCTCTGATGTCGTAAATATAGATACTTTAATCCAATCCATAATATCCTCCGTGTTTATAAAATCATTTGCAAAAAGCAATACACTCTCGGTATTGCTTTTTTAGTTATTAATCAAGAAAATCTTTTAATTTCTTACTTCTGCTCGGATGACGAAGTTTTCTTAGTGCCTTTGCCTCAATCTGTCTTATTCTTTCTCTTGTTACGTCAAATTCCTTACCTACTTCTTCAAGCGTTCTTGCACGTCCGTCGTCAAGACCGAAACGAAGTCTTAAAACTTTCGCCTCTCTTTCAGACAATGTTTCCAAAACCGCTCCAAGCTGTTCCTTTAGAAGTACAAAACTTGCCGCCTCTGACGGTGCAGGTGCGTCCTCATCCGGAATAAAGTCGCCAAGATGGCTGTCCTCTTCTTCGCCGATAGGAGTTTCAAGTGAAACAGGCTCTTGTGAAATCTTTGAAATTTCACGCACTTTATCAACAGGCATATTTAGTTCTTTTGCAAGTTCTTCAGGCGTAGGTTCACGGCCAAGTTCCTGCACAAGCTGTCTTGAAACCCTTACAAGTTTGTTGATGGTTTCAACCATATGAACAGGTATTCTGATTGTACGCGCTTGATCCGCAATGGCTCTTGTGATAGCTTGTCTTATCCACCATGTCGCATATGTTGAGAATTTATAACCCTTTGTATAGTCAAACTTATCAACAGCCTTGATAAGACCAAGATTACCCTCTTGAATAAGGTCAAGGAAAAGCATACCGCGACCGACATAACGCTTTGCTATACTTACAACAAGACGCAAGTTAGCCTCTGCCAAGCTTTTCTTTGCTTTTTCACCGTCCGCAATCAATAAATCAATCTGCTTTTTAGTATCTTCGTCTATTTCCTCGCCAATTTCTTCAAGCTGTTCTTTCGCTGTTTCTCCGTCTGCCATTCTTTTGGCAAGTGACAATTCTTCCTCGGGAGTAAGCAGATTAACTTTACCTATTTCTTTTAGGTACATTTTAACGTGGTCATCAATATTGATACCCTCCGGAACAGACAAGTCCTCAAGTTCTTCCTTGCTTACTTCGATTTCTTCAAGTTCCTTATCCAAATCTTCAACAAGTTCGATAGATTCTTTTTCAAAAATGTCATAAAGTCTTTCTATTTCTTCCGGTGTCACTTCAATGTCTTCAAAAGCGTCACTTATTTCCTTAAAAGTAAGTACCCCTTTTTTCTTACCTTTTTCGATAAGTTCTCTTTTAATGTCTTTCTTCTTTTCCTGCATTAAACTATTCCTCCCAAGTATTTTTCTCATTTAGAAGTTCTTCACGTTGCTTAAACAAATCCATCAAATTCGTAGGGTCTGCTTCGGCATTGATACGCATATTCAGCTTCTCCAATTTAATTGTATATAAAAGTTCTTTGACGGTTTCTTCGTCACCGCTGTAAACTTCAAGATTATAAAAAACTTCCGACGCCTCACTCAAATCGTCGCCCGAAAAATCATTTAACATCATTGCCGGATCGGGTGACATTCCGTTTTCATAGCTGTCATACATACTTTTCGCCAAACGTCTATACACATTTGTTGCAAATTCCTCGGCTTTAATCTGTGCCGACGACATTTTATAAAGTTTTTTACTTTGCGATATAAGTCCCAAAAGTCGTTTTTCAGCTTCAAGCAAACTGCTTGTAACCATTTGATTTTTCGTTGTTTCACGTTTTCTTTGTTCGACTTTTTTCTGATACTCATTTTTAGTCGGTATTCTTTTATAACTGCCCTTCGATATTTTTTCACGGTATTTGCTTGCTATCGCCTCTCGGCTTATTCCTGTATCCTCCGCGACTTTCGTTATATAGGCGTCTACCTCAACAGCATCTTTTAATTTTGTAAATATGTTTACTACCTCATCTATAAACAGTATCTTGCCGTCCGTACTCGTTACGTCGTACTGCTTTTTTATCAAAGAAATCTTAAATTCAGTGGCAGGCATCGCATTCTTTACCGCCTCTTTGAATTTTTCAACTCCGTTTTTGTTTATGTATTCATCGGGGTCTTTGGCATTTTTAAGCCGTATCACCCTTGCTCTGCCGCCTACATTGTTTATTATGTCAATAGCCCTTAACGCCGCTTTTGTACCTGCCTCGTCACTGTCGTAACATATCAGTATTTCACTGCCGTAACGCAACATCAATTTAGCTTGATTTTCCGTAATAGCCGTACCGAGCGTTGCAACAATATTTTTTATACCGGCTTGATATACGGATATTACATCCATATATCCTTCGCACAGTATTATCTCCGACGATTTTGCATTTTTCGCCAAGTTGAGCGAAAATAAGTTTCTGCCTTTATCAAAAACAGGTGTTTCGGGCGAATTAAGATATTTAGGTATTTTATAACCGTTAATTTCTTTATTGTCGTGCATAATTCGACCGCCGAAACCTATAACATTTCCTCTAACGTCAATTATCGGAAACATAACACGATCTCTGAATTTATCGTATATTCTGCCCTCACGGCTTACGGCAAGTCCGCCCTCGACAATTTCTTCTGTTTTAAACCCTTGTGAAGTCAAATATTTAAGCAAATGATCGTGTCCTTCGGGTGCATATCCCAAACCGTATACCGTAACCGTTTTCCAAGGTATATTACGTTTTGCAAAATACTTCTGACCTTTTTCGCCTATGTTTTTATCACGCAGACAATTATAAAAAAATCTCGCTGAAAGTTTGTTCATTGCCAAAATACGTTTCTTCTTTTCATGGGACGCGTCCGAAAAATTTCCGTCATCTTCGGGAATTATTATACCTGCATTGTCGGCAAGCAGCTTCAACGCATCAATAAAGTCAAGATTTTCTGTACGCATTACGAACTGCACCAAATTACCGCTCGCACCGCATCCGAAGCAGTGAAAAAGCTGTTTCTCCTGACTTACATGGAATGACGGTGTTTTTTCATGATGAAACGGACAAAGTCCGCTGTAATCACGTCCCGATTTTTTTAATTGTACATATCTCGATACATAGTCAATTATGTCATTTTCATCACATATTTGCGCTATCATATCGTCCGAAATTCTTCTTGGCACACCGTCACCTCCTTTTATCAATGGTACTATTTTCACACATAATGCGTAAAAATATACTTATCTTATCGTTTCAATTATTCTTTCTGCTAAAATCTTGCATTGATTTATAGCATATGTATCTTCATTTGCCGGTTTCTGAGCAGATACACCGAAATGTCCCATACCCGATACAGAGCTGTTGCCTATAAGCGTCATACCCGAAACAAGCGCACATGAATGAATATGCTCCAAAGTCCTTTCCTGACCGCCATACTTTGACGCACCGACAGTTACCGCCGCCATAGGCTTTCCGAGCCACTTTTTATTAGCTCTTGCGTCCCTTGTCTTGTCAAAAAAACATTTCATCTGACCTGTCATAGAACCAAAATAAACAGGACTTCCGAAAACAACAAAATCAGCTCTTTCGATTTTATCAAATAATGTATCAAGTTTTGTATCTTTATAGCACTTTTTTGTACAAGGCGTTGAACAGGCTACGCAAAACGGTGTTTTTGTATCCATAATCGCCTCACTGACACTGCAAATTTCAGTTTCTGCGCCCTTTTCGGCACAGTGTCTTAAAATTTCGTTAAGCAAAAATGCTGTATTTCCGTCATTGTTATGACTTCCGTTTAATGCTAATATGTACATATTATACGCTCCAATCTTTCATCAAAACAGAGGTAAAAATACACTTCACGTTATATTTACCCCCATTTTCTCATTTTATAACATTTTATTTATATTATATTGAAATTTTATTCAAAAAATGCTTTATGTCTTAAAAACTTTCGCTTTTTATAATACAACATACACACCCAAAAATCCTTTTTTAATTTTAAAATTTCTCATAATCCGCAAAAAAGAGGATGATACCACCCTCTTTTTTGTAACTAATTCATAACAGCTGTACCGATAATGCTGTTAATATCTTCAATATTATAACGTTCCATATATTCTTTGATCTCTTGCTTTACAGGAAGAATTAAATCCGGTTTTACAAAAAGTCCTGTACCCAAAGCCACAAGCGAAGCACCGGCAAGCATAAATTCGATTACGTCCTCACCGCTCATAACTCCGCCCATACCTATCAATGGCAATTTTACAGCCTCGTGCACTTCATGAATCATTCTGACTGCAACAGGTTTTACGGCAGGGCCTGAAAGTCCGCCTGTATTGTTTGCCAAAATCGGACGTCTTGTGTGTATGTCAATTTTCATACCCATAAGTGTATTTATAAGTGACAATCCGTCTGCTCCGCCGGCCTCTGCGGCTTTTGCAATTTCAGTGATTGAAGTTACATTCGGTGAAAGTTTTACAACAAGCGGTTTCTTTGAATGTTTTTTTACTGCACTTGTAAGTTCGTTTACTACTTTAGGGTCTGTTCCGAACGCCAAACCGCCGTGCTTTACATTAGGGCAAGAAATATTCATTTCTATGATTGCAACGTCAGTATCTGAAAGAATTTCAGCCATTTCACAATATTCCTCTATCGTGTTACCCGACATATTTGCAATTACATTTGTGTCATATTCCGCAAGTATCGGCATTATGTGCTTTGCGAAATACTCAACACCCGGATTTTGAAGTCCGACACTGTTTAGTATACCGCTCGGCGTTTCTGCAATTCTCGGAGGTTTGTTTCCCTCTCTCGGTACTCTTGTAAGACCTTTTGCACCGAACCCTCCGTACTCCTCGATAGATACAAATTCATTGTATTCCATACCGAAGCCAAAAGTACCCGATGCAGTTACGATAGGGTTTTTAAATTCAACACCGCAAAAATTAATTTTTGTATTAGTCATTCAGAGTCACCTCCTCAGAATAGAAAACAGGACCGTTTGTACAAACCTTTGCATATCTGTCCGTACCCTCTTTATTCGTTTCGCAGCTGCATACAAGGCAAGCACCGATACCACAGCCCATACGCTGTTCCAAAGACACCTGACACTTTATACCTCTGCTTTCCGCAATTTTCTTAACAGCTTTAAGCATAGGCATAGGACCGCATGAATAAATCATATCGCACTTATGCGAATCAAGATATTGTTCCATAGCCGACGCAATATATCCGTTGTAACCGTAACTTCCGTCATCTGTTCCGACTATAACCATATTTGAAACATCGTTAAATTCATCTTCCATAACAACTCTGTCTTTACTTCTGAAACCGAGAAATACATCGGCATTTATATTCTTTGCCAATTTGTATAGCGGAAATACACCGATACCGCCACCGATTATAACAGCATTTTTCACACTGTCCTTTATTTCAAAGCCGTGTCCCAAAGGTCCCATAACATCTATACAATCGCCGACTTCTTTTTTGGCAAGTTCCTCTGTACCCTTACCCTTGACTTCAAAAATAAATCTTACTTTTCCGTTTTCGGCGTCACAAATACTTATAGGACGTCTTAAAAATGTGCTGTCACCGCAGTTTATATGAAGGAACTGTCCGCATTGTGCCTCTTTTGAAATATCTTCACTTTCAATTACAAAATCAAAAATCCCGTCTATAATTTCCGTCTTGCTGATTAGTTTGCAATTCTCAACTTTTTTCATCTGCTACTCCTTATAACACGCTTGTAAGATCATTTTTCATTCTGATTGCCTCTGCTCTTGCCGCCTCAGCAAACTGCTCTTCTTTCCAATCGCCCTTTTTATATGCACACATAATACCTCTTGACGAGTTCACTATCGCACCAAGTCCGTCCTCATTAAAGCATGGCTTAACACCCTCTGCACCGCCGCCTTGTGCACCGTAACCCGGTACAAGGAAGTATGATTTAGGCATAAGCTTTCTCAAAACTTTTGCCTGTTCGGGATATGTTGCACCAACAACCGCACCGACTGCACCGTATCCGCTCTTGCCGATAGTTTCTTCGTTCCACTTATTCACACACTGTGCAACCTTTTCATATATATGTTCATCACCGACAAGCAAATCCTGCAATTCGCCGGATGACGGATTAGATGTCTTTACAAGTGCAAATATCGCCTTATCAAACGTCTTACAATCATTTACAAACGGCTGTATTCCGTCTGTTCCCAAATAAGGATTTACTGTAACACAGTCAACAGGGCAAGGCTCACATTCCACACCGTCTATATCAACTTTACCGAGATATGCTTTTGAATAAGCCTCTGCCGTACTGCCTATATCATTTCTCTTTACGTCAAGAATTATATACAAACCCTTTTCTTTTGCATACGAAATAGTTCTGTGCATTACTTCCTCACCGCACAGACCGTACATTTCATAGAAAGCCGACTGTGGCTTTACAGCAGGTACAACGTCATAAAGTGCGTCTATAAGACCCTTGTTAAATTCCCATATAGCCTCTGTCGCACCCTTTAAATTCTGTCCGTATTCGGCATATGCTTTTTTTCTGATATACTCCGGAACATATTCGATTTTCGGGTCAAGTCCCGCTACTGATGGATTGCCCTTTTCCTTAATTTTCTGTACTAATAAATCTACTGACATTGCTTACCTCCTATGCAAGTTCACCATTGCTTACAACTATTTTTCCGCCTACTATAACGTATTCCGGTTTACCGCAAAGAGTAAAGCCGTCAAACGGAGAGTTTTTGCTCTTTGACTGGAATTTTGAAATATCAACCGTCCATTCTTTTGACGGATCAAATATCGTAATATCGGCGTCTGCGTCTATTGACAAACTGCCTTTATTAATTCTTAGTATTCTTGACGGATTAACTGCCATTTTTTCAATAAGTTCGTTCAAAGTCAAAACACCGGATTTTACAAGGTATTGAAGTCCCAATCCCAATGATGTTTCAAAACCTACGATACCGTTTAATGCAAGTGCAAACTCGCAATTTTTCTCATCAATATGGTGCGGTGCGTGGTCTGTTACGATACAATCAATCGTTCCGTCTTTCAATCCCTCTTTGATTGCCTCGACATCGTCAGAAGTTCTTAAAGGCGGGTTCATTTTCGCATTTGTATTAAAGCCGTCAACAGCATTTTCAGTAAGTGTAAAGTAATGCGGGCAAGTTTCGCAAGTAACGTTTACTCCGCGTTTTTTAGCCTGTCTTACAAGTTCAACAGAACCTCTTGTACTTACGTGTGCAATGTGAATTGCAGTATGTGTAGCTTCTGCGATTAGTATATCTCTTGAAACCATTACTTCTTCTGCCGCTCTTGTTATACCCTTTAAACCAAGATATGTTGCCATAAAGCCCTCGTTCATCTGACCGCCGTCGGCAAGTCCCAAATCCTCGCAGTGAGATATAACGGCTATATCAAACATTTTTGCATATTCCAACGCTCTTCGCATAAGCCCTGATTCAACAACAGGTCTGCCGTCATCTGATATTGCAACCGCACCGGCATTTTTAAGTTCGCCGATTTCAGCAAGTTCCTTACCCTCAAGACCTTTTGAAATTGAGCCTATCGGATATACGTTTACATGACCGACTTCCTTAGCCTTTGTCTTTATATAAGTAACAATCGGCTCACTGTCTGTTACAGGCTTTGTATTCGGCATACAAGCGATTGATGTGATACCGCCCATTGCGGCACTTCTTGTACCCGATTCAATATCTTCTTTATATTCCTGTCCCGGATCTCTCAAATGGCTGTGCATATCAACAAGTCCAGGTGACACAATTTTACCTTCTGCATCTATAACGGTAACGTCACCGTCGGCATTAATGTTTTCGCCTATTTCGGATATAATGCCATTATCCACAAGTACGTCCGCTACTTTATCAAAATCATTTTTAGGGTCAACTACCCTACCGCCTTTAATTAATATCTTCATATTCTTTCCCTTTCGTTAGTCTTCAAATCCGCCTCTTGACAATATATACATAACCGCCATTCTGACTGCAACACCGTTTGTAACCTGTTCGTTTATAACGCTTTGTTCGCCGTCAATGACGCTTGATGAAAATTCCACACCGCGATTTACCGGTCCCGGGTGCATTACAAGTGCGCCCGGTTTGGCAAGTTTTAATCTCTCGTTGTCAACTCCGAAGAATCTGTAATATTCTCTTATACTTGGGAACAAGCCTTTTTTCTGTCTTTCAAGTTGTATTCTAAGTCCCATAACAACATCTGCGTCTTTTATTGCGTCCTCAACATTGTTAAATACTTTTACTCCAAGTCTTTCCATTCCCGGAGGCATAAGCGTTGTAGGGCCGCCTACGCTTACATCTGCACCAAGCTTTGTAAGTCCGTAAACATTACTTCTCACAACTCTGCTGTGGTAAATATCGCCTATAATCGCAACTTTAAGGCCTTTAAATCCGCCTTTCTTCTCCTTGATTGTAAGCATATCCAAAAGTGCTTGTGTAGGGTGTTCGTCCATACCGTCACCGGCATTGATTACCGACGCACTTACAAGCGGAGCGATAAGATGCGGTGCACCGCTCATATTATGTCGCATTACAAGAATATCGGTACCCATTGCATTGATTGTTTCGGCAGTGTCTATAAGCGTTTCGCCTTTCTGTACCGATGAACCGCTTGCAGTAATATTAGCCGCGTTGGCACTCATATATTTAGCCGCAAGCTCAAAAGATAATCTTGTTCTTGTACTGTTTTCATAAAATAGATTTACAACAGTTTTGCCTTGAAGATGAGGAGTCTTTTTATTAGGCTGACCTAATATAAGTTTCATCGTTCCGGCTGTTTCAAGTATGTTTTCTATTTCTTTCGCACTTATGTCTTTAAGTCCGAGTAAATCTTTCTTCATTATTAATTATCCCCCTTACCGCATATTGATACTTTTTCTAATTTATCATCGTTTATTACAACATCAATATATTCATCATGCGAAGTCGGAACATCTTTTCCAATGTAGTCAGCACGGATAGGAAGTTCTCGGTTTCCTCTGTCTACAAGTACCGCAAGTTCGATTTTTTCCGGACGTCCCATGTCAAAAAGTTCTTCCATCGCCGCCCTTATAGTTCTGCCTGAATACAATACATCGTCAACTAAGATTATTTTCTTATCCTCTATTGAAAATGCAATGTCGTTTCCCGCAACTACCGGGTGCTTGCTGAGTCTTGTCAAATCATCTCTGTAAAACGTTATATCAAGACTTCCGAGTTCAAGCTTAATACCCTCGATTTCTTCGATTTTCTTGATTATAAGCTTTGCAAGTGATACACCTTTCGTTTGAATACCTATTATGACAAGATTTTCAGTTCCTCGATTTCTCTCAACAATTTCATATGCAATTCGGCTGACCGCTCTTTTTGAGGTAGCCTCATCCATAAGCACTGTTTTTTCTTCGTAATTCGCCATAACCTTTCCTCCGTCTTGGCTGTACTGTATTATATTACGCCATATTTATTTATATTATTATATAACATAATTCACTTTTTGTCTATACAATGACAGACAAAACATTCAAAATAATTTACCTATGTTCTTTCTTGGGTAAGAAAAAAGCACGTTTAAAACGTGCTTTTGTTTTTGTTTATCAGACAAGAATAGAAATCACATCATTTTGTGTCGGTCTTGTGATATGCACCTCCAAAAGTGTCTAACTTTTGGGGTGCATATCAGAGTAGGCGGTTTTTTTTATTTTTGATTTTTCTCTTGTTCTGCTCTTTCACGTTCTTCTTCTACCATTCTCATATACTCTCCGAATTTCTGCACGTGTTTCTCCATTCTTCGACATAAAGCTGTCAATTCTTCCTTTGTCAACTTTCTTCTTGTACTGCCCGTGTTCTCATTCTTTAAGTCTTTTTCTTGATTTTTCATATTTTATCCTCTCATTCTTAAATTAATAAATATCATATTTCAAGGTTAATTTTCAATTTTAAGATTGACATCTGTAAATTTTTCACGTATACTATGTATAAAGCCGTTGTTGCGAAACAGGACGCTTGGCAATCGGAGCCTTGACTTCTGGAGTAAGACAACGGCTTTTTTATTGAAATTAATATCACAAAATAATTTTATTATCTACATTCTGCCTTAAAAATTCTTGACATTTACTTCATTATAGACTATACTATCTGTTAAGGATACAATATTTATACTACCTAATGGCGCCTTTGTTGTGCCGTTTCGTATAGATATTGTATCCTTTATTATTTAACTGAAATATATTCCGTAAGAAAAACGTGTACAACCTATTTAAAACAAAAACAAACCGCCAAACTTAGCGGTTTGTTTTTTAATTGGTGGAGGTGAGGAGAATCGAACTCCTGTCCGAAAACATATCCACCCAAGTTTCTCCGAGTGCAGGTTATGGTCAATATTCCCTTTGATACTACTCCACAACCAAAGTTATATCATCGGTAGTCCTTAAATCATGGAAAAGGTCAGGACATCCCTTTACTCACGTTCACCACTAAAATGATGCCTTGCCCTATGCCGTGGTACTCACAGGGGAGACAACGCCGCAATTAGGCAGCGTAAGCTAATTCTGTATCGTTAGCGTTTATATTTAAAAGTTTGAGCCGTTTTAAGTGGCACTCAACACTACTCGCTACTCGGGATTCAACATCCCCGTCGAAACCATTGCACCCCCATATTAATAACGGTTATAATTTTTTATCGACCGCTCAATATTACGTTTTGCGTCTTTCTTTGCAATATCTTCACGCTTATCATAAAGTTTTTTACCCTTTGCAACTGCCAAAGATACTTTAACCAAAGAACCTTTCAAATACACTGCAAGAGGAATTAAAGCATAACCGTCCTGCTGTATTTGGTTTGTAAGTTTCAATATTTCTTTCTTATGAAGAAGAAGTTTTCTGTCCCTAAGAGGGTCACGATTAAATATATTTCCCTGTTCAAAAGGGCTTATATTCATCTGCTTTATAAATACTTCCCCGTTTTTGATTGACGCATACGCGTCTGTAAGATTAACCTTACCCAATCTTGCAGATTTAACTTCTGTTCCGGCTAATTCTATGCCGGCCTCTATTGTTTCCAAAATAAAATACTCGTGACGTGCTTTTTTATTCTGTGCAAGAGTTTTTGTATTTTCTTTTTTATCCGCCATAGAAATTCTCCTTTCGTCAAACTGCTTTGATATTATAACATATCCTAAAACAAATTGCAAACAAAATCATATATTAAGATTTTCTCTGATTATGCAAAATGTGCTTTTTTTCGCCGACTTTATATAATTTACTCTCATACGCATTATTTTCATCGTAAACAAGCTTCGGTACAGGTGACGGCTTACCGTTTTCATCAAGCGAAACCATCGTAAAAAATGCGGTCAATGCAATCTGTTTATTTCCTGTAATAAGATCCTCAGACTCAACTGTCACAAAGACCTCCATTGACGAACGTCCCGCATATATAACCTGTGCCTTACACGTTACAAGCTCACCCACAAGCACCGGCTTTTTAAAATTAAGCTCGTCAACTCGTGCGGTGACAACGTTTGTGTGGGCGTGTTTCTGTGCCGCAACCCCTGCCGCACTGTCCATCATTTTCATAATTTCACCACCGTGCACATTCCCCGCCGGATTAGCCTGCATTGGCAATACAAGCTGTGCAAGTATCGAATGTGAGTGTTTCATTGTCTGTGATTCCATTATGTCGCCTCCCTACTGCACATTTTTAATTATTTTTAGCATTTTCAAGCATTTGCTTTGCGTGACTTAAAGCAAGTTCCGTAACCTCGCCGCCGTCGATTATTCTCGCAAGTTCAAGTTCTCTGCCTTCTTCGTCAAGCTCCTTTAAAGTTGTAGACGCCATTTCACCGTCTGTATTCTTCTGTATCAAATAATGATTATCCGCCATTGCCGTAAGTTGCGGAAGGTGTGTAATACAAATAACCTGCTTATTTTTTGCAATAACCGCAAGTTTTTTTGCAATACTCATTGCCGCCTTACCGGAAACACCGGTATCGATTTCATCGAATATCATCGTATCAACGCCGTCCGAATCAGCCAAAATCGACTTTATCGCAAGCATTACTCTTGACAATTCACCGCCCGACGCAATCTTAACAAGCGGCTTTAACGGTTCACCCGGATTGGTGCTGATTAAAAATTCAACCTTATCCATACCGTTATCGTAAAATGTACCGTCATTCTCTATATTAACCTTAAATTTGGATTTTTCCATATTAAGCTCGTGCAACGACTTTTCGATATTTTCTTCAAGAACTTTTGCGGCATTTTCACGTCTTTGCGTAAGTATATTTCCCTTTTCTTTAAGCTCTTTCATTATGCTTTCAAGTTCTTCTTTTAGTTCGTTTGTTCTCTCGTCACTTAGTTTTATATCATTAAGTTCGCTTTCGGCTGTTTTCAAATATTCAAGTATTTCTTCAATACTGTTTCCGTATTTGCGTTTCAATCTTGAAATCAAATCAAGTCGTTCTTCAATCTCATTTAAAGTTTGCTCGTCAAATTCAACCGTTTCGCCGAACTCTTTTATTTCGTGTGCCGTATCTTCAAGCGAATACATAATTTCGTTTAAAGTGTCATAAATCGATTTAAGCTGAGGATTTAGGTCGCTTATCTGAGAAATTTCATTCACCGCAATACTTATACCGTCATACGCGGACTGTATTTCATCGCCCTCATACAAGTTCATATATGCCTCGTTGACGGACTTTGTTATCTGCTCCGCATTTGTGTATATATCACGTTGTTCTCTTAAATCGTCCTCCTCGCCTTTTTCAAGCGACGCTTTTTTTATTTCCTTAACTTGATATTCAAGCAAGTCAATCCTCTGCATTTTTTCCTGCTCGTCCATTTCAAGCGAAGAAATCTTCTTTTCTATTTCACGTTTTTTTGATAATATATCCTTATATTGATTTATATATTCTTCATTATCGGCATACGCGTCCAAAAACGTAATATGTCTTATCGGCGTCAAAAGTGCCTGATTATCGTGCTGACCGTGAATATTAATAAGTCTGTCCGATATTTCACGAAGTATGTTAAGCGTTACAACCATTCCGTTTATTCTCGCTACGCTTTTTCCCTCTTTTGTAACTTGTCGTGTAATTATAACAGTTCCGTCCTCAACGTCAATATCGTTTTCTTCAAGAATATTTATAACACTTTTAGGTGCGTCAAAAACAGCTTGTACAACAGCCTTATCCGTACCGTATCTTACAAGCTCTTTATTTGCTCTGTCGCCCAAAATCATATTTATCGAATCTATTATAATCGATTTGCCCGCACCGGTTTCACCTGTAAGCACACTTACACCGTCATGCAAATTTATGTCAAGTTTATCTATCACCGCTACATTTCTGACAGAAAGCTGGTTTAACATACTTTGTAATACTCCTTACTGAAATAATTGAATCAATTTTTCTGCAATTTCCGCTGCCTTTTCTTCATTTCTTGCAATTATGAGCAATGTATCATCACCGGCAATAGAACCCAAGAACTCGTTACGCATAGACGCGTCAACAGACGCCGCAACAGCCGACGCCATTCCAGGATATGTTTTCACAACGATATTATTCATTGCATAATCAACGCTGATTACCGTATCGGTAATCATATTTATACGTCTGTCAAGTTCCTCCGGAATATCCTTAGAAGATGAATAAACGCTTCCGCCGTCAGGCAACGGTATTTTTATAAGTCCAAGTTCCTTAATATCTCTTGATACAGTCGCTTGTGTAACATTATACCCGCACTTATTGAGTTCACCTATAAGTTGTTCATGAGTCTTGATATTCTTCTCATGAATTATTCTGAGAATTTGACCCTGTCTTTTGTACTTCAACTCTTATCCTCCCTAATTACGATAACTTTTTAATTAATGTGTCGTAAAACGACTGTTCACCGATTTTTATTAGTTCAAAATCATATTCGGATTCGGTAATTATTACTTCGTCCGCATTTTTTATATATCCCTGAATGTCACCGTCCGCCGTAACAACCGCGTCCGCATTTCCGTATTCTCCGTCAAGCTTTATTCTTATATCCTTGTTTGACGAAAGTACCGCACTTCTGACAGACAACATATGCGCACATATCGGAGTCGCAACATACAATCGCATACAAGGGTCTACCACCGGTCCGCCGGCTGATATTGAATAACCCGTAGAGCCTGTCGGTGTTGCGATTATAAGTCCGTCGGCGGTGTATCTGTTTACCGCTACACCGTCAGTCGAAAGTTCCATATAGATAAGTTTTTCGCCCGCCACTTTCGACACCACAACGTCATTGAGTGCATGAAACGAAAATTGGATTTTATTTTCTTTTCTTATTTCCGCTTTCATCATCATTCTTTTTTCAATGGTGAAATCATCCTGCAAAAACTTTGAAATAGCGTCCTCCATATCGTCTATTTCAATCTCGGTCATAAAACCGATTTTACCGAGATTTATTCCCAATACGGGAATTTTTCTTTTTGCACATTCCGCAGCTCTCTGCAAAATAGTACCGTCACCGCCGAGAACAATAAGATATTCCGCATTGTCAAGTATCTCGCTTTCGGCAACGTAATTAACATTCAATCCAAGAACGCTGTACGCCTCATCTATATAAATTTCAGCTTTTCCGTTTAAAAATTCAACAAGTCGCTTTGTGTTTACCAGGCCTATATCCTTACTGTTATTAGGTATTACCGCTATTCTTTTCATAAATGTATCACCTCACTACCCCTATTATACATATTATACACCACAAATTGCTTTTTTTCAATAGTTTTTATCGCATTGATTTATTGATTTATATTTGCATTTTTTTTCGTTCTATGGTAAAATTCCTTTAATAATTAAGTGATAAGGGGAATTTAAAATGTCAATTTCATTTCGCGGAGCAAAAAAATATAAAAAGCATAACGGATTTGATAAATCAGCCGAAATACATTCACCGCTCCCTGCACCTGTATACTTTTTTAATCTTGTTCAAAACACCGATGTTACGTTAAGTCCGCTTGTCGAAGTCGGTGATACGGTTGAAATCGGTTCAAAAATTGCCGATCTTGAAAGCTATGACGCAATGCCGTTATACAGTTCCGTATCGGGTATTGTTACATCTGTAAGCGATACGTTTATATGCGTTGAAAATAATATGAAGTACACCGCAGTCCAAACTCAAAAAACGGATGATATTGATTCTCTTACCACGCGTGAAATGTTGTGGATTATTCGTGAGGCAGGTATTTGCGAAGTCAGAAACGGTATTCCGGCACACATACTTTTAGGTACTGAAAAAACCCCTGAATATATTATAGTACCTACATTTGACAGTGACCCATATGTTTCCTCACCGCAGTTTGCCTCACTCGGAAACACCGAAAAAATCTTAAAAAGTCTTAACATTGTGATGAAAATTCTTAATACAAAAAAGGCAATTATAGCCGTTGAAAATAATACAAAAAAGATATTTTCCGATTTCAAACTAAATCTTAGATATAACGAAAATATTTCTCTCTGCTCGCTCAAAGCACGTTATCCGCAAAGCAGAGATGACATTCTTGTGAAAACGCTTACAGGCAAGGATATTGACAAAATAAATATCGTCATACTGTCACCCGAAACACTTTGCAACATCTATGACGCACTTACACTTCAAAAGCCTGTTACGGAAAAAATTATAACGGTTTCAGGCGATGATATTCTTCCGCCGAATAATTACAAAGTGCCGATAGGCTTGCCTGTTTCGTCACTTCTTCACGACAGCGGATATACTTCTCCCGAAACGGTTATAGTCGGCGGTATCGTTGACGGTCGTCAAATCACCGACCTTGACGAGCCTATAACATCAAGTACAAATTCAATCATTGCATTTAACGACAGTTCAAATATTCCCAAATACAGAAAAGAACTTATCTGATCAGATAAGTTCTTTTTCTTTTAAAACTTTATAAAGCAATTCACATGAACATTCAACAAAATTCTGAATATCTTCTTTTTGTGTATATTCAAATTCTCTGTCCATATTTGAACTGTAGCTTTCGTAATAATCAACAATAAACTTAACCTGTTTTGTAAGCTGATTATGCTCGTAATACGGCAGATAATCTTTTATTTCACCCGCATTTTTCAGTATATCAAAAGTCGGATGATATGTAAGACTTCTTAAATGCCATACATCAATATCATTCCAATCCTTTTTTATAACCTTTAAAAATTCGGGGTTTTTCTTATATTCCTCCGCATATTTAACCCTTGTCGGCATATACATCGTAACCGACCACATTATATCCGTCAGCAAATGCACATAATACCCAAGGTAAAACCAATAATCGGCGTTTGATTTATCGTTTAGGTATTCCTTTTGGAAGTCATTATATCGGCAATCACGTTTCATACCGCTCGGTGACCAATGAGTTATTTTAGGCGGCGGTGTAAACTCACCAAAACTGTCCTTGACCCCGTATCCGCAGTCAGGCGCAACACTGCCTATAACAAACTCTCTATGATATTTTTTAGCGATCAAATTATCAATAAAACACCTTGCCACTCTTAAATGAACTCCCCAAGTTGCCAATATAATACACCTCCGATTACCACTGAGCTATTGCTATATTATACAAAAGTTTAACGCTGTTTTCTATGTCACTCACGCTTGCCATTTCAGACGGTGAATGTACATATCTTGTCGGTACGGAAATACCGCCCGTCTTAATTCCTGCTCTTGTAAGATGAATTGCACCTGCGTCTGTACCGCCGTCCGTCATAATTTCAAGCTGATACGGAATTTTGTTTTTCTTAGCAGTTTCAATCATCATTGTGCGAACATCTGCATCACACATAATCGAACGGTCCATAACCTTTATAGCCGTACCCTTACCGAGTTCAATCGCCATAGTCGGTGCGGACGGTGTATCGCCCGTATCGGTAACATCAACCGCTACCGCAATATCGGGATTAATCGCAAAAGCTGCCGTTTTCGCTCCGCGAAGTCCCACTTCCTCTTGAGTTGTAAACACGAAATACAAGTCGTTTTCACAATCTTTTATTTCACTCAAAGCCTGCATTAAAATCGCACAGCCGACTCTGTTGTCGAGAGCCTTTGAAACAACATTATCGCCACACTTCACAAATCCGCCGACAAATGACGCGGTATCACCGATTGAAACTGTTTTTTCAGCCTCTTTCTTATCTGCCGCACCCAAATCAACATATAATTTGCTTATAGCCGGCTTATCTTTAAAACTTTCTTCCTCTGCACCTATTACGCCCTCAACGCCGTTTGCAAAACGCACACGAAGATTTACAAGATTTCTCAAATTAAGTCCGCCGACTGACGAAAAACGCACAAAGCCTTTATCGTCAATATCGGTTACAATTATACCAATCTCGTCCATATGTGCCGCGAACATAATCTTTTTGCCGCTGCCTTTTTTATGAGCGATAAGATTCCCCATTGCGTCAACCAAAAGTTCGTCACAATACTTTTTTACATTATCGGAAATAAACTTTCTGATTTCATTTTCCGAGCCCGAAACACTGTTTATTTGTGTTGCTTTTTCCAATACATTTAAAATATCCATTATATCATTTCTCCGATTTTATTTAAAAATAATCTGATATACTCCGTCATACTGTTAATATCATCAAGTGACATTACGGAAACAGGCGAATGAGAATATCTGCAAGGAACAGACGCACTCAAGCATATTGCACCGTCCGCTCCGCTCTGCATTGCACCGCCGTCACTTGTCTGTGGCATTAAAACCTGAGACTGTAGCTTTATTTTCGCCTTTTTAGCGGCTTTAACCATTTTTTCGGTTATTTCTTTATCCGCAATTATTGTTCTGTCTGCAAAATTAACAACCGCACCGTCACCGAGTTTTGCACCCGCATTACTTTCACAACCGTACATATCGGCTGTTTCGGCAGATGAAACCGACAATATAACATCGGCATTTATTCTGTGCGATACAATTTTCGCACCTCTTGCACCGACTTCACGCTGTACCAAAAAGCACATATATGTGTCGTATTTATATTCTTTATCAATCGCATTTATAAGCGAGGTACAAATACCGCTCCTGTCAAGTGCTTTGCCTTTGACGTTACTGCCAATTTGCATAAATTCAGTGTCAAAAGTCACATAATCGCCGAGTTTAACGTACTTTTCCGCATCCTCTTTGTCCTTTGCGCCGATGTCAATAAACAGCTTTGAAACTGCCACAACATTTTCACGTTCGGACTTTGTCTGCAAGTGTATCGCTTTCATACCGATAACACCCTTGATTTTATCAGCACCGATTACAACCTTTTTTGAAATAATTTTTCGCGGGTCAATATTTCCTACCGCTTTAAATTTCAAATAACCCTTTTCGGTTACTCCGCTTATGATAAAACCGGGTTCGTCCATATTAACCGCAACCGCGATTTTTTTACCGCTGTCACTGCCTTTTTTATATGCAATAACATTACCCATTGTATCAACGGTAATATCGTCAACCTTATCTTCAATTTCCGCAATTATCAAATTTCGTATATCGTTTTCATTTCCGCTTACAGCATTTATTTCAGACATTTTTTTCAGAAGTTCAGCCATTGTAATTCTCCCCTCTGTTCTTTTATAAATTCAGTCAGCAGATTAACTGTCGCTTTAACATCTGAAACCGCCAAAGTTTCAACCGATGTGTGCATATATTTAAGCGGTATTGATATAAGTGCCGTCGGCACACCGTCACACGCAACTTGTATCTCCCAAGCGTCCGTACCTGTATTACCGCCGTCAACGTCCGTACTTACCTTTATTCCGTGACGTTTTGATACCGCAAAAAGTTCATCAGTAAGTTTTGGGTGGAGATTAGGACCTACCGAAAGAACAGTACCCGTTCCGACTTCAAACGCATTATCCGAATTGTCAGGCGTTATACCGTGACACACATCAATCGCAACCGCCATATCCGGATTAATGCCGTATGCAGTGGTTTTACCACCTCTGCAGCCGACTTCCTCCTGTACTGCCGCAACGGCATACACATCAATGTCAATATCCAAATCTTTGATATTTTTCATAACACGCATTATAGCCGCAACGCTTGCTCTGTCGTCAAGCGATTTACCGCTGAATTGCTTTTTGCCGAGTCTGCCTACAGACTGTGCAAGAGTTATACTGTCACCGACTGCTACAAGTTCTTTAACTTTTTCAGCACTCAAGCCTGTATCAACCGCCAATTCTTTTAATTTGGCTGTCTTTCCTTGCTCCAGTAAGTAATTCGGCTTTATACCTATTACTCCCCACAAATCTTCTTTGCCGTGTACAGTCACTTCGGTTGACGGAAGTGTTCTTTCGTCAACACCGCCGACATTCGCGAATGTCAAATATCCCTCATCCGTAATTGATGTGACAATCAATCCTATTTCGTCACAATGTGCCTCAATCATCAATTTAGGTGCGTTAGGTTTATTACTGCGTTTTACCGCAATCACACTGCCTAAAGAATCGATTTTTACATCATCACAATACTTTTTAAACATATCGGCAATTTGGTCTGTCAAACGATATTCAAATCCCGATATACCACGCATATCACTTAATTTTCTTATAAGTTTTCTCATATTAATTCAACTCGTTTACTATTTTCTTAAATAGATTTCCTCTTTCTTCAAAGTTTCTGAACATATCAAAACTTGTGCTTGCCGGTGACAGAAGAACAACGTCACCGTCATGTGCCTTACTTCTTGCTGTATTAACTGCATCCTCATAAGACGTTGCACGAATTACCTCTATATCTTTACCGTTTCCGGTCTTATTTATTTCAGCGTCAAGCGCCTCTTGAATTTTATCCGATGTTGCACCGATTAATATAAGCACCTTAACGTGTTCGGCAAGTGCAGGTCCTATTTCGTCATAAGGAATACCCTTATCCTTACCGCCGGCTATTATTATAACCTTATTAGGAAATACTCTTAGAGTGTTTATCGTTCTGTTAGGGCTTGAATCTATTGAGCTGTTATAATACTTAACTCCGTCAAGTGTTCTTACAAGCTCAATTCTGTGTTCCACACCGCCGAAAGTTTTTGCAACGTTTACTATAACTTCCTTGCTCACCAAACCGCTTACTGCGGCAATAGCAGCCATATAATTTTCGACATTGTGCATACCCGGTATTTTAATGTCCTTGATATTAAGTATTTCTACTATACCTCTTTTTATAATATTTCCGTCAAGATATACATCAGCCATACCGTTTCTTGAGAAATACTTAACCGCACCGTTTGCACTCTTGCCTATATCTGCCGTAACTTGATTATCTGCATTTACGATAAGCGTATCGCCTTCATTCTGATAAAGCATTATATTTTTCTTTGCGTCGATATATTCCTTGTAATCTTTGTGCATATCAAGGTGGTTCGGACTTATGTTTGTGATAACCGCAATTTCAGGTGATTTTCTCATTGTATGAAGTTGGAATGAAGAAAGTTCAAGAATTACCCAGTCGTTTTCTTTCATTTTTTCGGTATCAGTCAAAAGCGGATTTCCGATATTTCCGCCGAGCCATGTTTTATAGCCTGCATCAGTCATCATTTTATGGATAAGCGTCGTTGTTGTTGTCTTACCGTCACTGCCTGTAACGGCAATTATATGTGACGGACACACTTCAAAAAACACTTCCATTTCACTTGTTACGATACTTCCGTTTTCCTTAGCTTTTAAAAGTTCAGGTACGTCATATCTCATTCCCGGAGTTTTAAATATCATATCGCCAGAAAGATTGTTAAGATAACCGTCACCAAGATTGAACTTTACGCCCAACTTCTCAAGTTCGGTATAATTCTCCCCCAAATCTTCTGCACTTCTTCTGTCACAAGCCGTTACATTCGCACCGAGTGACACAAGATATTTTATAAGCG
This sequence comes from Hominilimicola fabiformis, assembly GCF_020687385.1. Lineage (NCBI taxonomy): Bacteria > Bacillati > Bacillota > Clostridia > Eubacteriales > Oscillospiraceae > Hominilimicola > Hominilimicola fabiformis. The sequence goes on along the minus strand of NZ_JAJEQM010000005.1, from coordinate 123,405 downwards.
GCAAATTTGATATGCCGATTCCGATTACAGTTATATTCTTTCCGGCAACATTATACTTGAATTCATCTAATTTGTTCATACTAAATTATTCCTCCGAAATTCTTATTTTATCATATTACTCCGAATTTTCTGACTAAACTTAACTGCATATATCAGAAAATATACCAATTATTTTTTCTATTGTATCACAAATGCGTCCAAAAATCAAGGAAATGGGATATTAAAGTAAAACCAAGCATAAAAAAAAGGATATTGCATTGCAATACCCTTTTAATATTCTGAATTATTCAGCGTCGTCAGCCTCAACTTCGATTGCATCTTCAACTTCTACCTCAGGGTCTGTTGAATAAACAAGTGTTTCAGCATTATGGTCTTCTACAGGAGCTTCTTCTTCCTTAACTTCTTCTTCCTTTTCAGGTGTAGGAATTAGAGCACGGATTGAAAGACTGATCTTCTTTTCGTCCCAGTTAAGATCTGTAACCTTAGCCTCAACTTCTTCACCGATTGTAAGAACATCTTCCGGCTTGCCGATTCTTCTGTCAGCAATTTGAGAAATGTGGATAAGACCGTCTACGTTAGGCATAATTTCAGCGAATGCGCCGAATGGCATCATACGAACTATTTTACACTTAACAACGTCACCTACATTAATCTTTGATTGAGCAATTGTCCAAGGATTGTCCTCAATCTTCTTAAATCCAAGAGAAATCTTCTTTGTTTCTCTGTTAAGGTCCTTAATGTAAACATCAAGAACGTCACCCTCTTTAACAACTTCTGAAGGGTGCTTGATTTTATTCCATGAAAGTTCACTGATGTGAACAAGACCGTCAACACCGCCGATGTCAACGAATGCACCGAATGATGTCAGTGACTTAACAGTACCTTGATACTTCTTGCCAACTTCAGCCTCTGCCCAGAACTTTTCTTCTTTTTCTTTTCTTGCAGCCTCAAGAATAACTCTGACTGAACCGATAACACGTCTTCTTCTTTCGTCGATTTCGATTATCTTATAGTTTACAGTTGTTCCTACAAGGCTTTGAAGGTCCTGTACAAATCTTCCGGATGCCTGACGTGCAGGGATAAATACCTGAGAACCGTCTGTAAGTGCAATAACACCGCCCTTAACAGCCTTTATAATCTTTCCTTCCAAAGTCTCGCCTGATTCATAAGCTTCTTTGATTTTGTTCCAGCTTTCCATAGCTACCAATTTCTTTCTTGATAGAACTACTTTACCCTCAGCATCGTTTACGCCTACAACGTAAACCTTGATTGTATCGCCTTCTTTTACTACATCAGACGGCTTAAGTGCAGGGTCATCAGTAAGCTGATCAGCTGCTAATTGTCCGTTATACTTAAAGCCACCCAAATCAACGATGACCTCATTATTGCGAACTTCTACAACTGTTCCCTCTACAATGTCCCCGTTATTAAGAGTTTTACTTTCATACTGTGCAAACAGTTCTGCAAAGTTCTCCTCATTTTTTAAATTTTCACTCATAGCCTTTACTACCTCCTCGATAATACTGCCGGGTGTAGACGCTCCTGCAGTAATACCTATTTTATTATATGTTTTTTCTTGAGGTAAATCCTCAAAAGTTTCGATGTGATAGGTGTGTTTACAGTTTCGCTTTGATATTTCAAACAGCTTTCTTGTATTTGAGCTTTCCTTTCCCCCGATTACAATCATCATGTCCGAATTTCTCGAAAGTTCGTCTGCCTCTTTTTGCCTATCCTTCGTCGCACTACATATTGTATCAAAAACTAGGGTACTTTTGCAAGTTTTTTTTACATTTTGTACGATTTCACCAAAAAAATCTCTATTAATTGTGGTTTGTGCTACAATACATATGTCTTTTGAGGCTAAATTACCGTCAATTTCACTTTTCACGTCGTTAATTATGACAGCTTTGTTATCGCACCAGCCATTTATTCCAATAACTTCCGGATGGTTTTTATCGCCGACAATAATAATTTGATACCCCTCTTTGTGATGTTTCGATACAATTTTATGTATCTTTGCCACAAAAGGACAGGTAAGGTCAATATACTCACGACCGTTCATCTTGTCATAAACAGCTTTCGGCACTCCGTGTGCCCTTATAACAACCGTATGGTCACTCGGAATATCCTCTATACTGTCATACGCATACACGCCCTTGCTCGCCAAATCTTCGATTACCTGCCTATTATGAATAAGCGGTCCGAGCGTTGCGATTTTTTTACCGTTTTCGATTTCTTTATAAACATCGTCCACCGCTCTTTTTACACCGTAGCAGAATCCTGCCGTTTTTGCAACATTAATCATTTTTGTTCTCCGATTTTCTTAATATCTGTATTGTCAAACGAATAAATTGTCTGCATAACTTCATCGGCAAGTGTCTGCAAAGTTTCATTATCAGGCTTTTTGCCATAATATTCTTCAAACGTAATAGGTTTACCGAATGTTACTGTGACCTTGTGAAAAGGCTTGTATTCACCGCTTATGCAAAGCGGAATGACAGGCACTTTGGCATACACGGCAATCATCGAAACACCCAATTTAGCCTTTACTCTCTTGCCGTTTTTTATTCTGTGACCTTCAGGAAAAATAAGCATTGCGTCATTATTTTTTAATATTGAAAACGCACCTTTTATAGCACCTATATCGCCTCTGCCGCGCTGTATCGGAAACGCACCGAGTTTTTTTATAAGTCCGCCGAAAAGCTTATTTTTAAACAAGTCGGCTTTTGCCATAAATCTTAGCGGACGCGGACAATATGCCCCTGCAAAAATCGGATCCCAATTACTTTTATGGTTTACGGCAAGTATCATACCGCCGTCTTTCGGAACATTTTCCTTGCCCACTACTTTTACTCTGAAAATACAGTGTGTAACGCCTTTTGCTAAACCGCTTAAAAATTTATATAGCATATTTCAGCCCTCCGTTTTTTCAAGAATTAAGTCTTTTACAAGCTTAACCGCGCCGTCAAAATCATATTCTGTCGTATCAATCAATATTGCGTCATCAGCTTTTTTCAAAGGCGCAACGGCTCTTTGAGAATCGTTCTTGTCACGATATTCCATATCGGCTTTAATTTTCTCAAAATCACATTCAATACCTTTTTCGCAAAGTTCGTCATATCTTCTTTTCGCTCTTGATTCAGCCGATGCGGTAAGAAAAATCTTAACGTCCGCATTCGGAAGTACATATGAGCATATGTCACGACCGTCCATTATAACATTTGCACTTTCAGCCATTTTTCTTTGAAGTTCAACAAGTTTTTTTCTGACTTCGGGAATTACCGCAACATTTGACGCACCTACAGAAACGTCTTCTTCTCTGATACGCTTTGAAACATTCTCGCCTAATAAATAAATCTGCTGTCCCTCATCTGTATATTTTATGTCGATTTCCACTTCGTTAAGACGGCTTACCAGTTTTTCTGTTTCATTTTTCGCGTCTATTCCGTTGTTAATAGCAAAAAGTGCAACCGCACGATACATTGCACCCGTATCTATGTATGTATAGCCAAGACTTTTGGCAACAGCCTTTGAAACGGAGCTTTTACCTGCTCCTGCCGGTCCGTCCACCGCAACTGAAATATATTTCATTTTGTTCTCCTTTAGATTTATTTTACCAAATCGGGACGCAACACCGTTGCACCCCTTAAATATGCGTGTACCATATCTTTATTTTGTTTATCGGAATTTATGTGCATTAAAATTCTTATACACTTCTTTAATGCACCGTCAATTTCCGGCTCGCTCATATCAAGCAATGGTACATCAACTATCCCCATTTTTCTTGCCGCAACAGCCGGGAAAACTTTGTCAAGATCGGGTGTTACCGTAAAAATGACAGACACCATATCTTCTGTTTTTATATTGTTTTCCGAAATTATAGTTTCAAGCATTTCCTTTGTCGCCTCTATAATTTCTTCTCTGTCATTATTTTCAACCGTTGTTGCTCCTCTTATTGCTCTTACCATACTACCATTCTCCTTTGATTACACTACTCTGTGTCCCATACCGATTGCGACATCGTTAAGATTCAATAAACCGATAGCAAAAAATACGCATACACCGATATGTGAACCGTATCTTGCAATACCGATTTTACCGCCGAGATTAAGTCCGACGCACTTATCGACAATCTGCTGAATCGCCTCATGTGCCGCACCGGCAACCGCACCTTCTTCCGCATGGGTTGAAGATATAACATTTTCACGTTTCGCCGCAACAACCGCTCTTTCAAGCACTTTCGGTACCGCACTGCCGAAATCACTGCCGAAATCGACTGCAACGGAAAGAATACCGTTTTCCTTATTTTTTGCTTTCATCTCAATTTCTTCTTCTCTTGAATCTGTAAGCGCAATTTGTATAGCCGCCTTACAAACCTCTCTGCTGCCAACTTCCATATCCACAACTGTTCCTTTCTATGCTATTCGGCTGCATTCATACCTGCAAGATAGCCTGTCGAAAATGCCGCCTGCAAATTATATCCGCCTGTATAACCGTCTATGTCAATCACTTCACCGGCAAAATACAAACCGCTCACAAGTTTTGATTCCATTGTGGACGGATTTATTTCGCTTACCTTAACTCCGCCGGCTGTTACGATAGCCTCCTCGACAGGCCGTACGCCGACTGCGGTAAGTGTAAAGTGTTTCAAAACGTGAACAAGCCCGTTTCTTTCTTCTCTCGTAATTTCATTTACTGCCTTATGCGGCTCTATTCCCGAGAGTGATATTACAATCGGTATAAGTGCTTTCGGAAGCAAATCGTCAAGACTGTTTACAAGGTGCTTTTTACTGTATTTTTCAAAATCTCTGAGCACTCTTGCGTTAAGCTGTTCATCGGTCAAAGCCGGTTTTAAATCTATCTCTATTTTATATTTTTCCTTACCGATATTTTTCAGATATGCCGACATCGAAAGCACTACCGGCCCCGAAATTCCGAAATGCGTAAAAAGCATTTCTCCGAAATCGGAATACACCTTTTGGTTTTTCTGATTAAATGCCGTTATTTTAATGTTTCTCAGCGACAAGCCCATTATATCCTTAACGAACTTTTCTTCCGTTAAAACAGGTATAAGCGACGCTTTAGGCTCGATAATTGTATGTCCCGCTTGTTTTGCGAATTTGTATCCGTCGCCCGTAGAACCTGTTCTCGGATATGATTTACCGCCGGTACATATTATCACTCTGTCCGCCGTAATTGACGTTTTAGACGTCTTTACGCCTTTTACGGTACCGCCACTGATTATAAGTGACTTTACCGTATCATGTACAAGCGACACATTCGGCTTGAAAGCGTACTTTTTAAGAGCCTTTACAACGTCCTGCGACTTATCGCTTACAGGAAATACCCTGCCGCCTCTTTCAACTTTTGTTTTAACGCCGTTTTCTTCAATAATTCGTATTATATCGTCATTTGTAAACGTATATAGTGCCGAATACAAAAACTTCGCATTTCTCGGATATTGACCTATCATATCCTCAATATCGGCTGAATTTGTTATATTACATCTTCCCTTGCCTGTTATGAGAAGTTTTTTGCCGATTATATCGTTCTTTTCGATTATTACCACTTCATCAGCCGTTTCGGCGGCTTTTCCTGCCGCCAAAAGTCCTGCCGCACCGGCACCGATTACTACTATTTTCATTCCGTCACACTCCAAGTTTCAATATTTCTGAACATTCTGTCAACAGACGGCAGAATTTCGCTTTTAATTTTTGAGCCTGACATTACATTGCCTTTTCTGAAAAACAATACAGTAAACGGCATATCATTCACTATTATGTCACCATACTGACGGAATAAAGCCTTTTGCTGTTCTTCGTCATTCGTCATTCCAAGCTGACCGATAAGCATATCAAGGTCGGGATTTGCATACGAGAAATAATTATCTGTCGACGATACAAGCGGAGTCAAGTCATTATTTGCACTGACTTCTATCTCACCTATCATTATATCATAATTTTTCGCATTAATTCTTGCAATATATTCATCATACGGAAGTGCAGTAACTGTTGTCGGAATACCGAATCTTGTATAACTGTCTGCCACTTCGTTTGCTATATTAACCTTTTCCGCACTGTCACTGTTTGTCAAAATTTCAAATTGCAAAACCTGTTTTTGCGCACCGACATGGCGTACATATTTTCCGTCATTGTCCAAGCCCCATTTATCATTGCCCAAATGCTGTGTTGTCAAAATTTCATCAGGCTTAAATTTTGTACTTGTGTCATAATAGAAAATTGATGACGGATTAATCGGAATATTGCTTGCCTTACCGCGCGAATATATCGTTGAATTTACGATACTGTCCTTATCAACAATATTCGACAGACCCTGTCTTGTTTCAACGCCCGAAAGCAACGGATTTGCCGTATTATACCCGATAAAAGTCATTTGATTTGTTATATACTCATTATTTCTTGCACTGCCTCTCGGTGTATACTCCGAAAGGTCTACCGTTCTGCCTGTCATAAGGTCAATTTCGCTTGCTTCAAACATTGATTCATACTTCTGCAAGTCGGGTACGGTATAAGCATAAAGGCTGTCGATTTTTGCTCTGCCGTTGTGATAATTGTCAAATGCCGAAAACAACAGCTTGCCTGTGCTTAACTGTGAATTATACTTATAAGGACCTGTTCCCATCGGTATATAATTCGCATTGCCTTTCATATCACTTTGATATTTCACTATCGGAAATGTCAAAAGTGACACAAAATTCGGCACTGCGTAATTCAATACAATCTGAAACGTATAGTCGCCAGTTGCCATATAATCCGCCATATTTGCAAACACAGATGTGTAATTAGTAACACCGGAACGTATTTGCTTAAATGTATAGCTTACATCATACGCGTTGAAATTTGAGCCGTCCTGCCATTGTATGTTGTTTTTAAGCGTAATATCAATCGTTCTGCCATCGGGAGATACAGTATAGCTTTCAGCCAAAATCGGTACTGCCTGCATTTTTTCGTTAAGTTCAAAAAGCGGTTCATACACAAATTCCATACACTCTTTAACCGTTTCCGATTTTGTCAAAAGCGGATTAAACGTATCAAAATCAAGCAATCCCACGCTTATGCTGTTTGATACTTCCGTCTTATTTTCATCTGCAACCTTTTCTTCATCAACAGTTTCCTGTGATATTCTCTCTTTAATTCTTTCAACGGTATCGCACCCTGTTACAGAAAAAACTGTACATACGGCAAGCAACACCGCCACTAAACCCTTTATCCTTCTCATCTCATTCTCCAAATCTATATTAACTCAATAAATGCACCGAGATTTCCTCTTTTTCCGTTTGTCTTTCTGTGCGAAAACAGTAAATCACTGTTACAGTAAGTGCATATTCCGCAATTATCGATATTTTCTTTCAATATACCGCTTTCAATAAATTGTTTTTCGATTGCTTTCTGCATATTAACGTGATACTTTTCACCGTATTTCACCGCGGTATCTTCACCGAATTCCTTTATAAATATTTCGGCAACTTCGTCACCTACTTCAAAATGACACTCCTGTATTGACGGACCGATAGCGGTTAAAATATCTTCCGCACGGCTTCCGTAATCTCTTTTCATTTTTTCGATTGTTTTCTGACCTATTCGCTTTACCGTACCTTTCCAACCCGAATGTGCCAATGCGGCTACTCCGAGCTTTTTGTCAAGAAAAAACAACGGTACGCAGTCGGCGAACAGCGTAACCATAGGAATACCTTTCTTATCCGTAATAAGCGCATCAACGCTCTCAAACTTGTTTTCACGCACAATACCGTTTCCGAAATCGTCCTCTGTCACGGTATGAATAACATCTTCGTGAACTTGTTTTGAAAGCACAAGTTTATTATAGTCCATACCAAGCGTATCAGCCATTATTTCAAAGTTTTTAAGTACATTTTCGCGTGTATCATCACAGTGAAAACGAAAATTCATACTGCTGTAACAGCCGTCGCTGACGCCGCCCTCACGAGTGGAAAAACCGTGTTTTACAAGTCCTGTTTCCTCAAATGATGTAATTGTGTAATACGAAACACCGTTTTTCCTGTTAAGCTTAAACATCGCTATTCCTCCGAAAATAATCATATACGCTTTGTGCCGATTTACTGTCCATTTCTTTGACGTTTAACAATTCGTCCAAAGTCGCCTCTTTTATTTTATCAATAGTTTTGAAAGTAGTCAATAGGGCTTTTCGCCTTTTTTCACCAATTCCGTTTATTTTATCAAGTTCGGAATTGATTTTACCTCTCAATTTTCTGTGATATGATATTGCGGTATCGTGAACTTCGTCTTGAATGTGAGTTATAAGTTTAAATACGGGACTTGTTGCACTGAGTTCGATTTCACCGTTTTTTGAAACAAGTCCTCTTGTTCTGTGCTTGTCATTCTTCACCATACCGAATGTTTCAATATCGACTTCAATCATATCCAGAAGTTCTGTTATCACGTTTAAATGCCCTTTACCGCCGTCAAGCAGTATAAGGTCAGGCAAAGGCAAAAACTTTGCGTTTCGTTTCAAAAGCGTACCCTTTTCAACCTGTTCTTCCTCCTCAAGCGCGTGCCTGAAACGTCTGTATATGACCTCACGCATAGCCGCATAATCGTCCGCACCCTCAAACGATTTTATCTTGAATATTCTGTATTTACGTTTCGCAGGCTTACCGTTTTCAAATACAACCATTGCACCGACATTATCCGTACCCTGAATATTTGAAATATCGTATGCCTCAATTCTGTAAGGACGTTTTTCAAGTCTTAGCTGTTCCTGCATCATATCAAGAACAGTATTCTTTTCACGTTCTTTCATCACCTTAATTTTATAATTACCAAGTGCAATATCGGCATTTTTACGCACCATTTCAACCAAATGAAGTTTTTCGCCGCGTTTTGGCATTGCAATAGTAACTTTGCGTTTTCTTATACCGCTGAGCCACTTCATTATCGCTTCACTGTCGTCAACTTCGTATTCGGTCAAGATTTCTTCGGGTATAAATTCACTGTTTTGATAAAACTGCTTTACAAAATCGGTAAGTATTTCTTCATTTGTACTGTGCTGTGTGTTGTCAATTTTATAGCTTTCTCTGCCGATAACTTTACCGTTTCTGATAAAGAATACCTCACAAAATGCAACGCTTTCTTCCCTTGCAAGTGCAATGACGTCTTTATCGTTCTGTTTATCGGTATTTATAATCTTCTGATGTTCTTCTATATCCTTTACGGCTTGAATTTTATCCCTTAAATCAGCCGCTTTCTCGTACTCCATATTCTGTGAAGCCTTCATCATTTGCTCTGTCAGTTCTGCTATAAGCTCCTTGTGGTTGCCGTCAAGGAAACGGCAAATATTAAAAAACACCTGTCTGTATTCCTCTTTTGAAACCTTTCCCGTACACGGTGCAAAGCAGTTATTGATGTGATAATTAAGACACGGTCTGCCTTTTCTTATATCGTCCGGAAATTTTCTGTGACAGGTCGGCGGTTTAAAAAGTTTCTGCACAAGCTCAAGAGTATTTTTTATTGTTATTCCCGACACATACGGTCCGTAATATTTCGCACCGTCCTTTAAAAGTCTGCGGACTTTCAAAACCTTTGGATACGGTTCGTTTATCGTGACTTTTATATACGGATAATGCTTGTCGTCCTTTAAAAGTATATTATACTTCGGTCTGTGCTTTTTTATAAGATTACATTCAAGCGCAAGCGCCTCTGTTTCGGAGTCTGTGACAATATATTCAAAATATGCCACGTTCGACACCATTGCAAGAACTTTAGGTGTGTGGTTTGAATTTTTCTGAAAATACTGTCTGACACGGTTTTTAAGTATCTTCGCCTTACCGACATATATTATTTTATCGTCCTTGTCGTGCATTATATACACACCCGGATCTTCGGGTAAATTCTTTAACTCCTGTTCCAAATCAAACATATTGCCACCTCCTTACACCAAAAATAACTCTACATAATAATGCAGAGTTATTTTCTTAAATATTATTTAAAATTATTCAGAGAAATTAGATTCAATCAATTCAACCAAAGTCTTAACTGCCTCTTCTTCATCACTACCGTCAGCAATGATTGATATTGATGTACCCTTAACGATACCCAATGAAAGAACTCCCAAAAGACTCTTTGCGTTTACACGTCTTTCGTCTTTCTCAACCCATATGCTTGACTTAAATTCATTTGCTCTTTGAATGAAAAATGTTGCAGGTCTTGCATGCAAGCCTACCGAATTTTGAACTGCCACTTCACTTGAAACCATGAATTGTGCCCCCTGTCTTAAATTTTAATCACATATTTTACCGATATAAATATTATAATTAGCATACTAAAAAATTTGTCCCACGTCAATCCTTTTTATCGTTTTGTAACAATTTTTAGTTATTATTTACTTATCTTTTTATTATTCGGATAATATTTTTGTGAAATAATACACGCTTATTCTTCAGTTGTTTCGGTTGTTTCCGTTTCCGTCGGCTGTTCGCCGTCAGTATTATCACTGTTGTCAGCCTCACTCGGCAAGTATCCGCTGTTATTTTTCAACAATTCTCTAACCTGTCTGTCGATTTCAGCAGTAAATTCTTTGTTCTCAACCATATATTTTCTTACATTGTCACGGCCTTGACCGATTTTTTCACCGTTATAGCTGAACCAAGCACCCGACTTCTTGATAATATTGTTTTCAACTGCAAAGTCAAGAATATTACCTTCTTTTGAAATACCCTCGCCGTACAAAATATCAAATTCGGCAGTTTTAAACGGCGGTGCAACCTTGTTTTTAACAACTTTAACCTTTGTCTTGTTACCGATAAGTTCCGTACCGTTCTTTATAACCTCGCCGCGTCTTACGTCCAATCTTACAGATGAGAAGAACTTTAGTGCACGACCACCCGGAGTTGTTTCGGGATTACCGTACATAACACCAACTTTTTCTCTTAGCTGATTGATAAAGATTACGACCGTACCCGATTTTGAGATAACGGCAGTAAGTTTTCTTAGAGCCTGTGACATAAGTCTTGCCAACAAGCCGACATGGCTGTCACCCATTTCACCGTCAATTTCCGCTTTCGGAACAAGTGCGGCAACAGAGTCGACAACGATTACGTCAAGCGCACCGCTTCGTACAAGTGCCTCGGCAATATCCAAAGCCTGTTCACCCGTATCCGGTTGTGCAACGATTAAATTGTCTATATCAACGCCCAATTTTTTTGCATATACAGGGTCTAAAGCGTGTTCCGCGTCAATAAATGCAGCCTCACCGCCCATTTTCTGTGCCTCTGCCACAACGTGAAGTGCAACGGTTGTCTTACCTGAAGATTCAGGGCCGTATATTTCTATAACTCTGCCTCTCGGAAGTCCGCCTACTCCAAGCGCCATATCAAGCGTCAATGAGCCTGTCGGAATAACTTCAACGTCAACCGAATTTGCGTCGCCGAGTTTCATAATACTTCCTGTACCGTATTCCTTTTCTATAACACTGAATACAGATTCAAGAGCCTTTTTCTTTTCCTCTGCGTCAGTCATTTTTACAACTTTAGGTTTACTCTTATCCTTTTCTTTTGCCATTTATTTTCTCCTTTAAAGTATCACTTATATTTTATACGTCAATTATATTACATAAACACTCTTTTTTCAAGCAGTTTTTAACTCAATGCCGTGCAAAGTACAATTTATTGTACTTTAGTGATATTTTCAATACGGTTTGCGATATTTTCAAACGTAATTTTGCAAGTACCCTCACGAATTTCTTCACGTGTACCGTTTAAATGAAGTTCTTTCACTTCCGTTTCACCCATAACGCATATGCCGACATATACAAGTCCTACCGGCTTTTCTTTCGTTCCGCCTGTCGGGCCTGCTATGCCTGTTATGCCGACAGTAACATCCGCACCTGTGTTTTTTCTGAGTCCATCTGCCATTTCAAAAGCGGTTTCATAACTCACTGCACCGTGTTTTTCCAGCGTTTCGCCCTTGACACCGAGATATTTCATCTTCGCCGAATTTGCGTAAGTCACAAAGCTTTCATTCAAAACCTCCGACGCACCCGAAACATTTGTTATAAGTGCCGCAAAAAGTCCTCCTGTACAGCTTTCAGCCGCCGAAACAGTCATTTTTCTTTCCGCAAGCATTTTTACAACTTTTTCGTTTAAACCGTTTACTTCCGCTTTCATATCAATCACCCAAGCCTTATTATTTAGGATATACTTCTATCTTTTCAACGCCTGCCAAAGCAGCCTCGATAAGTGTTTCAACGTCAAGTCTGCTTTCAGACTTTTCAATATTTACACGTTTCGGATTTGTTGTAGGGTGCTTTGGTGTAAACACTGTACAGCAGTCCTCATACGGTAAAATTGATGTTTCAAATGTACCGATTTCGTGTGCTCTGTCAACTATTTCAATCTTATCCATACCGATAAGCGGCTGCAATACCGGCATATCAACAGCCGAATTTGTAACGTCAAGTGCTGCAAGAGTTTGGCTTGCAACCTGTCCGACGCTCTCGCCTGTTACAAGTGCCAATGATTTATGCTTACGCGCCAATCTTTCCGCAATACGCATCATAAATCTACGCATAACAAGTGTCAAATGTTCTTCAGGGCACTTTTCTGCAATCTGCAACTGTATTTCCGTAAACGGCACGATATACAAATTGATTTTTGATGTATATTGTGCGATTATGCTTGCAAGCTCAATAACCTTTTCTTTTGCTCTCTCACTTGTGTATGGGAATGAGAAAAAGTTTACCGCATCAATTTCAACACCGCGTTTTGAAATCATATGACCTGCAACCGGGCTGTCAATACCGCCCGACAAAAGCAAGGTTGCCTTTGAGCCTGTGCCTATCGGCATACCGCCCTGTCCCTGCACTTTATTTTCATCTGCATAAACGTATGCACCGAAATCTCTGACTTCGACTTTAACCGTAACTTCGGGATTATGAACGTCAACGACTATATTCGGATATTCGTCGTCAAGATAACCGCCGACTTCCATACAAATTTGAGGTGAGTTAAGCGGGAACTGCTTATCCGAACGCTTTGCCTCAACCTTAAATTTAACGCCATCCTTAAAGTCTTTCTTCAAATATTCCTTAGCTTTTGCCTTTATATCCTCAATATCCTTTTCACAAACAACCGCTCTTGTAATTGAAACAATACCGAATATTTTCGACAATCTTTCCACTACAATATCCATTTTATCCTCATCGAAAACTTCGACATAAATTGTAGCCTGTGCAAGTCTTGCCTTTACCTCCGCCACATTTTTCAGTGAATTTCTGATGTTGTTCATCAATATATTTTCAAACTTCGGACGATTACCGCCCTTTAATATAATTTCTCCGTATTTTGCAAGAATAATCTCTTTCATTTACATAAATCTCCTTATTGTCGCAACCTCTTTTGCAATAATTTCTGCCGCTTTTATAACGTCCTCTTCTTCTGTCAATCTGTCAAAACTGATTCTCACCGCACCGTTAATTTCTTTTTTATCAAGACCCATAGCCGTAAGTACATGGCTCGGCTGCGGTTTGTGGCTTGAACAAGCCGAACCTGTTGAAACGTATATTTTATGTGCCTCAAGCGAATGAAGAAGTATTTCAGCCTTTATGCCGATAAACGATACGTTTAAAACACTGCCGGAATTATATTCGTCAGAGCCGTTTATTTTAATATTCGGTATTTCTTGAAGTTTTTCTTTCATTATATTTCTCAAATGTATAAGTTTTGATTGGTCGGTGTCACATTCAGCAGCCGCCGCGCCGAATGCAAGTATACTGCCTACATTTTCCGTACCCGGTCTTATTTCACCCTGTTGTTCACCGCCGAACAATATCGGACGTATCATTCTTGTATCTGCTACATACAATGCACCCGTACCTTTAAAGCCGTGAATTTTATGGCTGCTTATCGTAACAAGGTCCGCACCCATTTTTTTCGGTTTCACATCTATTTTACCAAACGACTGCACACAGTCAGTATGAAGATGTGCATAAGGTGCTTTTTCAAGCATAATTTCTCTTATTTCTTCAATCGGCTGAATAACGCCTGTTTCATTATTGACGTGCATAACGCTTATAAGTATCGTTTCATCATCAAGAACGTTTCTAAGCATATCAAGGTCTACTCTGCCTTCACTGTCAACGTCAAGATACTCAACATTAAATCCGTCAATTTCAAGTTTTCTAAATGCCTCAAGTACAGACGGATGTTCGATTTTGCTCGTAACAATTTTTGTACCGATTTTGTGACGTGCCGCCGCAACGCCGAAAACAGCCAAATTATTCGCCTCGGTACCGCCCGATGTAAACAAAATATTTTTACTTTCAACACCAAGCATATCGGCAATATTTTTTTTGCTTTCGTTTATGAGTTTTTCCGCCTCAATACCCAAACCGTGAAGCGACGACGGATTACCGAAACATTCCGCTGCCTTAATCATTGCATCAACTGCCGCTTTTGACGGTTTTGTTGTTGCCGCATTATCAAGATATATCATACTCTTTCCACCTTTATTACCAATGCCATTCCGCTTTTTATTGTAATATTGCATTTATCCGCAAGCATAATATTGCTTATGCCGCGGCTGCTGCCGAAATACAAAGTTTCGTCATTCAACGGATATTCAAGTCCGTCTGTCGTTATTCCGACCGCATTATCCTTTATCGGAATTATAGACAGAGTTTGTCCTGTTTTTCCGTTTAACGACAATTTATCTTTTAACAAATAAATTTCATTATTATCGTCTATAAGCACACCGTTTTTACACTTTTCAAGCAATAAAATATCCGCTATACTGTGGTCAAAACGGTCGCCTGTCATGGCGATAAGGACTATGTCTTCATATCCATTATCCACCGCGTAAGCTACCGCAAGTTCACCGTCTGTAAAATCCTTGCGTTTTGGATATTCAATTCTGTCCTTAACTTTTTCAAAATTCTTTGCCGAATCAAAATCACCTATAAGCACATCAGGCACTATCCCCATTTTTTCCGCATGGTTATAGCCACCGTCGGCACATATTATAAAATCATTGTCATTGATTTTGCTTTTTATATATTGATAGTCTTTTATATCACCGTTACCGATTATTACCGCACGCATTATCTCATAAGACTCCTTACAGAGCCCTCAATATCGTCATTAAACACAGCCGTTCCCGCAACAATTATATTTGCGCCTGCATTAATCGCATTGTCAATATTGTTTGCATTAATTCCGCCGTCAACTTCAATATCAAAGTCACTACCCATTTTTTCACGAATATACGCAATCTTTTCATTAACGCTTTCAATATATTTCTGACCGCCGTAACCCGGCTCAACGCTCATAACAAGCACCATATCGACTTTATCAAAGTACTTTTCAATCGCCGATACAGGTGTTTTCGGATTAATCGAAATCGCCGCTTTTTTACCTCTATTCTGTATCATTTCAATACATTCTTTCGGCTTATCGGTTGCCTCGATATGAAAAGTAACACCGTCCGCACCGGCATTGATAAATTCATCAATATATCTTTCCGGCTTATCTATCATAAGATGTACATCAAAAAACATATCTGTATACTTGCGTAATGACTTTATAACAGGCATTGCAAAAGTCATATTCGGAACAAAATGTCCGTCCATAACATCAATATGCAACCACTGTGCTCCCGCGTTCTCTGCCCTTTTTACCTGCTCGGCAAGTATACCGAAATCTGCCGACAATATAGACGGTGATAATATCATTTCTTTTTCCATTCCTTTACTGATTTTAGTTTATTGTATATTTGAGTATAGCTGTCGTATCGTGACTGAGCCATTTCTCCGTTTTCAAGCTTTTCTTTTATATAGCAATCAGGCTCGTTTATATGTGAGCATCCTCTGAAACGGCATTTATTTTGAGAGTCCGCCATTTCGGGAAAATACTGCCACAAATCGTCAGCCTTTATATTTTCAATTTCAAGTGAACTGAAACCGGGTGTATCAAGTACAAAACCTCCGCTTTCAAGTTCAAACAATTCAACGTGACGCGTCGTATGTTTTCCGCGGCTTATTTTTTCGGAAATACTTCCCGTTTCAAGCTCTCCGTTTGTGATAATACTCAAAAGACTCGACTTACCAACTCCCGAAAGTCCCGCAAATGCAGTCGTCTTATCCTTCAAATAACCCATAAGCAAATCCGTGCCGTCTTGTCTTTCGGCACTTACAGAAAATATTTTATATTTGGCTTTTGAATATATTTCTTCTATATCCTCACGTTTTTTTATATCTGTTTTATTAATGCAAATAACAGGAGTTATATTATTAATTTCCGCATTTATAAGCATTTTGTCTATCAAAAACAAATTCGGCTCCGGTGACGCCGCCGCAACGACAAGCATCATTGTATCAACATTTGCAACCGGCGGTCTTATAAGCGACGATTTTCTCGGCATTATTTCAATAATACTGCCTTTTTCGCCGTCCGTTTCAATATTCACCTTATCGCCAATCATAGGTGTTATCTTTTCCTTGCGAAAAATTCCCCTTGCTTTACATTCGTATATGCTATCAGAGGCCTTTACATAGTAAAAGCCTCCAATACCTTTCATTATAGTTCCAACCATAATTACCTCTAATTAAAGTTTATTGTTCTGTCACTTACCTTACTTCCGTCTATATAAGCCTGAACTTCCGCAGTTCCCGAGCCTGTAATTTCAACCGATACAGTGCCTTCGTCCTTTGAGTGAACTGCATTATG
Source organism: Hominilimicola fabiformis (assembly GCF_020687385.1). Taxonomy (NCBI): domain Bacteria; kingdom Bacillati; phylum Bacillota; class Clostridia; order Eubacteriales; family Oscillospiraceae; genus Hominilimicola; species Hominilimicola fabiformis. The sequence goes on along the minus strand of NZ_JAJEQM010000005.1, from coordinate 106,691 downwards.
AACTGTTTTTCCGTTTGCTACAATTTCAACATCAACCGAATCATCTGCAGTGTCCGGAATTTTTACAGTGAAAGTTCTTGTTGATGTTTGGTTTGATGAACCCGAATCACTGTTTGAACTGTCAGATGTGTTTGAACTTGAATTGTCGTTGCTTGATGTGTTTGAATTGCTTGAACTGTTTTGGTTTGTGCTTGCATTGTTTTGTTCATTTTTTGTCTGTGATGAATTATTTTGTTCCGCTTGTTGATTTGATTGATCTGCCTGAGCTTCTTCACCCTTTGAAAGTACAATGCTTACATATGAGCCTTTATTCGCAGTCTTGCCAAGTTCAGGACTTTGCGAAATAACAGTTCCCTCTTGTGCCGAAGACGCTTTTCTTGAAACGTTACCGAGATTTAATCCGTTTGCTTTAAGTGTTGCCTCTGCCTGTTCTCTGCCCAAACCGATTATGCTCGGAACTGATACTCTTTCAGCTGCAGGAGTAGCTTGCGCACTGCTTTCTCCCTTACCTTTGCTGACGTGGATATTTATAATATCGTCTTTGTTAAGCTTTGTTCCGCCCAAAGGTGTCTGACGAATTACATATCCCGACGGTACATCATCAGATTCTTCCTCAACAACCGTATAGTTAAGCTCAAGTTCAAGAATTTCCGAAATAGCCTCATCAAACTGTTTTCCCGTAACATCAGGCGCTACAATATCACCGCCCGATGAACCTATTGAAACTATAAGTTTTACATCAGAATTTTTTGCCACAATCTTTTTGGCTGTAGGATCTTGCGAAATTACGCAGTTTTCCGCAACCGTATCCGAAAGCGAATATTCGATTTCATCAGCCAAATGAAGTCCTGCCTTTTCAATTTCCGCAGTTGCCGCTTCAACAGTCATATTTTTAAGATCAGGCACAATCGCCTCTTTACGCATATTTATAAAGAAAAATGTTCCGAGTACTATAAGCAAAATAACCGCTGCCGTTGAAATTGCAAGAACAACAGCAATCCTGTCCTCTTTCTTCTGCTTTTTATTCTTTTTCTTTACTGCTTTTTTACGTTTTGTACGACCTCTTGCAGGAAGTTCCTCTTCATAAGGTTCTTCCTCCTCTACCGTTTCCGGCACATCAAGATTATCGTCAAAATCACTTTCGTCGTCATACGCATAATCTTCCTGCGGTGTGACTTCTTCATATACATCATCGCGGCTCGGAAGCGGCTCATCTGCAAGTACAGCATGAAGATCGTCAACAAATTCCTGTACATTTTGGTATCTGTTACTTTGTTCTTTTGAAATTGCTTTCATTGTAACATATGCCAAATCAGTCGGTATATCAAGATTTACGCATTTAACGTTTACAGGTTCTTTTTCAAGGTGCATAAGTGCTACGCTCACAGGAGTATCACCGTCAAAAGGAACTTTTCCGGTAAGCATTTCGTAAAGCACAATACCAAGTGAATATATATCACTTCTTGCGTCCGTAAATCCGCCTCTTGCCTGTTCAGGCGAAATATAATGCACCGAACCCAAAGCACTTCCGCCGACAACGGTAGTTTCTCCCGCAACAGCTCTGGCAATACCGAAGTCCGTTACTTTCAAAGTTTTGTCCTTTGTCATAAGAATATTTTGAGGTTTAATATCGCGATGTATTATATTAATAGAATGTGCCTCGCTTATACCTTGTCCGATCTGAATAGCAAAGTCGCAGGCCTCCTGCCAAGGAAGTGCACCCTTTTGCTTTATGTATTCTTTAAGTGTAATGCCGTCAACGTATTCCATAACCATATAATTAAGCCCGTTTTCTTCGCCGACATCGTAAACAGACACAATGTTATTGTGTACCAAGCTCGCCGATGACTGAGCCTCTTTTATAAAGTTTGAAACAACCTGTTCTTCACCCTCAAGCGAATCACGAAGTATTTTTATCGCAACATATCGGTTTAAAAGCGTATCTTTCGCCTTATAAACTGTAGCCATACCGCCGGTACCGATTTTTTCAAGCATATCATATCTATTTCCAAGTGTTATTCCAACTAAATTATCACTGTTCATTATCACATTTCTCCCTTTCCAAAGCCACAATGGTAATATTATCTCCGCCGCCTCGTTCATTTGCAAGTGCTACAAGTTCTTCCGCACTTTTCTGAAGGTTGCTTTTATTTTTAATATATGTTCTGATTTCATCGTCCTCTACGAAATTTGTAAGGCCGTCAGAGCATAGCACAAGAGTTTCACCGTTATAAGGTTTAATCGAAATATCTACTTTTACGGTGTCCTCTGCACCCATAGCACGCGTTATGTAGTTCTTTTTAGGGTGATTTTTTGCCATTTCGGGACTTATTTCACCTCTTGATACAAGTTCCTGTACATAGGAATGGTCTTTTGTTATCTGTTTGATTTCGTCACCTATCATATAGGCTCGTGAATCTCCGACGTGTGCCGTAATAATTTTGTTTTGATAAATCATTGCAAGCGTCGCAGTTGTTCCCATTCCCATTACTTTATAATGATTCTTTGCATAATTATATATGATACTGTTCGCCGATATAAACGCCTGACGTATAACTTCTCCTGCCTCTACATAGTCGAGTTCGGTATCAAGATTTTTTTCTAAGTGGTTTTCTATAATATCGACAACCATCATACTTGCGACTTCACCGGCTTGATGACCGCCCATTCCGTCCGCAACAACTGCGTAAGGGAACGTGTCGCTTTCATTTACGTAATAATTGTCCTCATTAATTTTTCTGTGCATTCCTATATCGGTAACCGCACCAAACTGCATTTTGAAAATCACCTCATTTCACTAAAGAATTATAGTTTTTGATATTATATCACTTTTTTTCTCAGTTGTCCACAGGAAGCTGATATATCTGAGCCGAGTTCACGTCTTACTGTCGCATTTATACCAAGATGTGTCAATTTTTCTTGGAACGCTCTTATATCGTCATTACTTCCTTTTTCAAAATTTCTTTCTTCAACTTTATTTACAGGTATAAGATTTATATGCCCATGCAGGTCACGGACAAGATTTGCCAGTTCCTCTGCATTTGCCATACTGTCATTTACACCGTGAATAAGAGAATATTCAAAACTGATACGTCTGTTTGTCGTCTTTACATATTCTCTGCAAGCCGTCAATAATTCTTCAATATCGTATTTATGATTTACAGGCATTATACTGTCACGAATTTCATTGTTAGGCGCGTGCAGAGATATTGTCAGCGTTATAGGAAGTTTTTCCTTTGCCAACGCGTATATCCCCGGCACAACACCGCAGGTTGACAGTGAAATGTGTCTGTATCCTATGTTAAGTCCTTTTTCATGGTTTACATTGTGCAAAAACTTTATGACGTTATCGAAATTGTCAAGCGGCTCGCCTATACCCATCATAACAATATTGCTTATACGCTCGCCGACGTCTTTTTGTGCAAAAATAACTTGATTAAGTATTTCACCCGGCGTTAAACTTCTGTAAAGTCCGCCTATCGTTGACGCACAAAAACGACAACCCATTCTGCAGCCGACTTGACTTGATATACAAATCGTAAGTCCGTGATGATAACGCATAACAACGCTTTCTATACAATTTCCGTCCGGAAGTTCAAAGAGATATTTTACAGTACCGTCTATTTTCGATACATATTTTTCTCTGATTTTAAGCGTTGAAACATACGTTTCTTTTTCGAGTTTTTCCCTTGTTGCCTTTGACAGGTTCGTCATTTCATCATAGTTTTCCACGCCTTTATGAAGCCATGAAAAAATCTGCTCGGCTCTGAATTTCTTCTCGCCGACGGATGTAAGATATTCAATTAATTCATCATATTCAAAATCTTTTAAATCAATCATTTACTTAATCCTTTTCATCTTACAGATATAAAATCCGTCTGTGTTATCTATATGCGGATAAAATGTCTTTTCAAATACTTTTTCAAAATTTTCGTTATCCGCCGTAAAGCTGTCTGTAACAGCCTCATTTTCTTCTTTTTCAATCGTACACGTTGAATAAACAATCTCACCGTTTATTTTAAGATATTTTGACGCATTGTCAAGTATCTGTCTTTGAATTTTCGGTAAATCGTTATCCTCTGCCCTGTTCCACTTTATTTCGGGCTTTCGTCCGATTATTCCCAAACCCGAACACGGAACATCACAAAGTATTTTATCTGCCGTATTTATCATACTTTCGTCTATTTTACAGCCGTCCGAAAGTTTAGGTTCGATTATCGTTATTCCGAGCCTTTCGGCATTCTTTTTTATAAGCTCTATTTTATGTTCGTGTACGTCAAAGGCATATATTTTGCCTTTGTTGTTCATCAATTCCGCAATATGCGTTGTCTTTCCGCCCGGTGCGGCACACATATCAATCACTGTGTCACCCTCACACGGTGCAAGCACTTTTGCGGTCTGCATCGCGGCTGAATCCTGTATTGTGTAATATCCGTCATTATATAAACTGTCCGCCGAAATGTCAAATCCGTCCGACACTATATAACCGTCATAAACTTCGGCATTTATTCCGTTGTCGTTAAACTTCTTGCAAAGTTCATCTGCCGTTATCTTTAGTCTGTTCGGTCGAATATTAAGTCTTTTTTCCATGCCGAAACTTTCAATCAATTTTTCGGTAAAATCATATCCGAATTCATCAATCCACTTTTCACAAAGCCACATCGGGAACGAATATTTGACAGATAAATATTCTGTTTTATCGGACGGATATTCGATTTCTGTTTTCGACACATTTCTCAAAAGTCCGTTTACAAATCCTGCCGATGCACCGTGACCGTATCTTCTTGCCAGCTTTACACTTTCATTCACTGCGGCACTTGTCGGCACTTTATCCATAAACATTATCTGATATATTCCCATTCTCAAAATTATAAGAATGTACTTCGATATTTTTTTCAATTTTATCTTTGAAAACTTTCCTATAACATAATCAAGAGTCAATTTTCTGTCTGTGACGCCGTAAACAAGATTGGAAATAAACGCCTTATCCTGTTTTGGCATATCCGTTTTCAAAGCTTTTTTCAATGCCATATTTGAATATGCTCCGTTAAATTCAACGTCGTATATTACTTTCATTGCAATTTCTCTTGCGTTACTCATTAATCTCTCCTACGATTTGCCAATAAAACAAGTCTTAAAAATTGAAGTGCCGTTGACGCAACCGCCGCAACATATGTCATAGCCGCCGCCGTAAGTGTTTTTCTTGCACCTGTAAGCTCATCACCCTCAAGTAAGTACATACTTTCAAGAGTTTTCATTGCACGTCTTGACGCATTGATTTCAGTCGGCAATGTTACAAGCTGAAATACAAGCACCGCACCGAAAAGTATCGCACCGACCATTGCCAGTCTGCCAAGTCCAAGTATAAGTCCGATTATGAAAATCGGCATTGAAAGCATGTTGCAGACATTTACTATCGGCACAATTCCGTTACGAATTTTTATCGGAACGTATCCTACTTGATGCTGAACCGCGTGACCGCATTCATGTGCCGCAACACCTATTGCGGCTACCGATGTAGAATTATATGTTGAATCCGACAGTCTTATGACGTTTTCATTCGGGCTGTAGTGGTCTGTAAGGTCGCCCGAAACGTGTTCAATTCTTATATTCTGAAGTCCGTTTGCATCAAGAATTTGTCTTGCCGCACTTGCCGCGGTAATTCCTCTTGAACTTCTTACATCATTGTATTTACTGAAAGTCGATTTAACACCCATTGACGCAAACAATGTAAGTAAAAATGCAATTATTACAAGTACATACGTTGGGTCAAAATAATAGCTGAACATAATTACTCCTTTCCGAGTACAACTCCTAATTCAATTTCATGTCCTCTTGCATAATCTTCAACATTCATTTTTTTACTGTTTGGGAACTGTGCCGTTACAATGTACAATGTTCCCTCACCGCAAGAAATTTTAAGTCCTTTTCCCTTTTCAAGTGCAAGTATCTCTCCCGCCTCTTTATCCGAATTTTCATCACAAACTCTTGCGGAAACAATTTTTAAAATTCCGTCTTTATATTTTGTGCAAGCAAGCGGCCACGAATTCATACCACATATCAGTTTTGAAATTTCACGAGCCGATTTGCTCCAATCTATAACTCCCGTTTCTCTTGAAATCATAGGCGCATATGTATGCTCCTTATCATTTTGCGGAGTAGGTGTTATACTGCCTTTTTCAAGTCCGTCTATTGTTTTTAAAAGCAAGTCGCCGCCTATTACGGCTAAACGGTCAAATAATTCTTCTGCCGTTTCATATTCGCCGATTTTGGTTTCCGCTTTTAAAAGCATATCACCCGTGTCAAGTCCGCTGTCCATTTTCATCGTTGTAACGCCGGTAACCTTTTCGCCGTTTATAATCGCCCACTGAATAGGTCCCGCACCTCTGTACTTCGGCAAAAGTGACGCGTGTACATTAATACAGCCGTATTTCGGATAATCTATTATATAATCAGGCAAAATTTTGCCGTATGCAACAACGACAATAAGCTCCGGTTTCAGTTTGTCAAGAACAGGCTGAAGTTCACCGTTTCTCAGTTTTTCGGGCTGATATATATTTTCTATACCTGCCTCAAGTGCCGCCGCCTTAACATCAGTCGGTACAAGTTTATGTCCTCTGCCTTTCGGTCTGTCCGGCTGAGATACAACACCCACAACATCAAGACCTGCGTCTGTCATAGCTTTAAGGCTCGCCGCCGCAAAATCGGGTGTACCCATAAATAAAATTCTCATTCAACCATCTCCGTTAGTCAATAAATCTAATTACTCTGTCCAAGAACAATTTACCGTCAAGGTGTTCAATTTCGTGACAAAAAGCTCTTGCCAAGAGTTCCTTACCTGTGATTTTAAACCACTTGCCGTCCCTGTCCTGTGCTTTTACGGTTACGACATTCGGTCTTGTAACCTCGCCGAACACTCCGGGTACGCTAAGACAGCCTTCGCTGCCGGTCTGTTCTCCGCTTTCTTCTACTATTTCAGGGTTTATAAGTTCAATTTTACCGTCACCGACATCTATGACAACCGCACGTTTCAGTATTCCCACTTGCGGAGCTGCAAGTCCGACACCGTCACGGCTTTGCATTGTTTCATACATATCGTCAAGAAGTATATGAAGTTTTTCGTCAAACTTCACTACAGCTTTGCATTTCTTATAAAGGATTTCATCGCCTTTTTCCCTTATTTCTCTGATTGCCATTATGTTTCCCCTCTCTAATTTATCATACCGGGTGATTTGTCTATTATTATCGCCACATCCGAAAATTCCTTGTTTTTTCTGCATGTCATTTCAGCTTGTGAAAGTATCTCACCCAAGTTATCGTCATCTTCGCATTTAAAAATAATCTGCCATCTGTATTTGTTTTTTATTTTTGAAATATATGACGGCACAGGCCCTAAAATCTGTATTTTCTGTGATATATTCTGTGTTTTTTCGGCAGTGTTTAAAAAATATTTTGCCGTTTTCGCAACAATATTTTCAACATTGCCTTGAAAATGCACACTCACTATTTTACAAAACGGCGGATACCACATAAGCTTTCGTTTTGCAATTTCCTTATCGTAAAAAGTTCTGTAATTGTGACTTTTTACAAGGCTCACCGCCTCATGTTCGGGCGTATACGTCTGAATAACGGCTCTGCCCTCTTTACTTCCTCTGCCGGCACGTCCCGAAACTTGTTCAAGCATTGCAAAAGTTCTCTCACAGCTTCGGTAATCGTTAATATTGAGCATTGTATCTGCCGTTATAACTCCGACAAGCGTTACATTTTCAAAATCAAGTCCTTTTGCCACCATTTGCGTACCGATAAGAATATCGATTTTATCTTTTTCAAACTTCTGCAAAATCTTCTCGTGCGACTGCTTTTTACCCGTTGTATCCATATCCATTCTGACAGTTGTCGCATTTGGGAACAGACGGTTTAATTCGTCCTCCACCTTTTGCGTACCGCCGCCGAAATAACGTATATAATTACTTCCGCATTTCGGACAAAGCTTATAATTCGGTCGTTCATATCCGCAGTAGTGGCACTTTAATTTATCCTCAAATTTATGATATGTAAGCGATATGTTGCAATTCGGACAATGCGGTACATATCCGCAACTGCGACACGAAACAAATGTAGAAAATCCACGCCTGTTAAGAAACAAAATTGTCTGTTCACCGCGTTTTAAATTTTCTTCGATTTCGTTATACAATTTACCCGAAAGCATACTTTTATTGCCCTTTTCCAACTCGCTGCGCATATCAATAACCGATATTTCGGGCATTTTATTTTTATTGTATCTTGTATTCATTTCAAGCAACTTATATTCGCCTGTCTGTGCTTTGTAATAGCTTTCAACAGACGGCGTTGCCGACGCCAAGACAACCGCCGCACCAAACTGACTTGCTCTGAATATTGCCGTTTCGCGTGCATGGTATCTCGGTGACATATCCGACTTATAAGTATCGGAATGTTCCTCATCCATTATTATAACGCCGATATTTTTAAGCGGTGTAAAAATCGCACTTCTTGCACCGATTACAATATCAGCCTCACCGTCACGAATTTTCTTCCATTGGTCATATCTTTCACCGGCGGACAAACCGCTGTGAAAAATAGCAACTCTGCCGCCGAATCGCGACATAAATCTTGAAACCATCTGCGGTGTAAGCGATATTTCGGGTACAAGCATAATCGCACTTTTACCCATATTTATCACATTTTCAATCGTCTGCATAAAAACTTCGGTTTTACCGCTGCCTGTCACACCGTGCAGAAGATATATTCCTCCGTCACCCGATTTTACGGAATTTGTGATTTCATCTATCGCGTATTCCTGTTCCGGTGTCGGAACCATCTTTTCTGTTTTCTCAAAAACTCTGTTCCAATACGGATCACGTTCAACCGTCATATCAAACACATTGACAAGATTTTTCTTTTCAAGCGCTTTTACGGTACTGTGTGAGCCGTTTGTGAATTTCTGCAAATCGGCAAGAGAAACATACTCGTTTTCGCTTAGCACTTCAAGCATTTTTGCTTGAACAGGTGCTTTTCTGCGTAAATTTTCGGCACTTTCAAGTGCTGTTTCTCTGTCACATATAAGCTTTACACATTTAATTTTTTTATCCTTAATATCAACCGATTGTCTGTATTCCTTTTTTAAAGTACCCTCTTTAATCATTGCACGGACTTGATTTTGTATATCAACTCCGCACATTTCTTTAAGTTCTTTAAATTCCATACTCCCGCCGTTATCGGTAAGTATTTCCGTAATACGTCGGCGTATCTCCGACTTTTCCTCACTTTTATTTTCAAGAATAATCCATTCTTTCGTTTTAAGTGCCGTACCTGAAGGAACAATCGTATGAATTATATCAAGGTATGATGCAAGATATTTTTTATGCATCCACTCGATAAGTTCAAGCATATCTTCGTCAAAGCCTATCGAATCATTTGCCGTTCTTATTATGGATTTAAGACGTTTACTGTCACTTGTATCCGCAGTGCCGACACAAAATCCCTCAATTTCTCTGTTACCGGAAGAAAACGGAACAAGCACTCTGCTGCCTATTTTAATTTTGTCTTCAAGTTCTTTCGGGACAAGATAATCAAAAGGTTTATCAACTTGCTTTGACTTATTATCCACAATAATTTTTGCTATCATTATTATTCGTTATCTTCTGTATCGTCTTCTGCAACTTCGATTTCTTCCGGCTGTACGTCATCATTACTGTTTAGAGAAAGAATAGCCGCAGCCTTTTCGTCCTCCCAAGCCTTTGCACGCTTGATAGCCTCTGAGCGAACATAGCCTACTTTTCCCTCTACGATTTCCTCTGCCGCAACTGATACAGGTTTTTCATCGCCGTATGCGTCCATATCGTGCATACGTTCTTCACCAATCATTCTCGCACGTTTTGCCGCCATTGTAACAAGTGTATAACGGCTGTCCACACACTTTGAAAGATCCGAAATTCCAGGTTTAATCATCATAATAATATTCCTCCAGTAATCAATAATTTTCAGCTAATAATTTATCAACAAGGTTACGCTTTTGAACCTTATCACGCATTGTTTCTTCGACTTCACGAACACACTCGCCAAGTTCGTCGTTTACGAATATACAGTCATATTTCGTCGACTGAGATAATTCCCATTTTGCCGCCTCAAGTCGTTCTTCTATTTGTTCTGCCGTTTCACGGCCTCTGTCCTCAAGTCGCTGTTTTAAAACTTTCATTGACGGCGGTGCTATAAACATAAGTACTGCCTCTTCAAAAAGTTTCTTAACTTTAAGTGCGCCTTGCGGTTCGATTTCAAGCAAAACGTTTTTGCCGCCGTCAAGCATATCTTCAACAGTCTTTTTCGGAGTACCGTAATAATTGCCGCTGTACATAGCATATTCAAGCATTTCTCCGTTGTCTATCATCTTCTTAAAGTTTTCCACCGTTGTATAATTATATGTCACGCCGTCGGTTTCACCTTTGCGTTTTTCTCTCGTTGTTGACGATACGGACAAAAATACGTCGTTATTTTCATTTGCAAGAAGTTCATTACAAATCGTTCCTTTGCCCGTTCCCGACGGTCCGGACATTACAAAAAGTACACCTCTACTCATCGCCTTTAACGCTCTCCTCTCCTGTATCACCGCTAAGTCTGCCTGATACCGTTTCCGTCTGCAAAGCCGACAGAACAATATGGTCGGAATCGGTTACTATAACGGCTCTTGTTCTTCTGCCGTATGTTGCGTTTATAAGATTACCCTTATCCTCCGCCTCACGAATTATACGTTTAATCGGTGCGGACTCTGGACTTACAACTGCCACAACACGTTCGGCATTAACCATGTTTCCAAAGCCTATATTTATAAGTTTCATTATATCACCTGTTATTCAATATTTTGAATTTGCTCTCTTAATTTTTCAATTTCACCCTTTAGCGTTACAACGGTTTTGGCGATTTCAATATCACTTGCCTTTGAACCGATTGTATTTACTTCACGGTTAATTTCCTGAATTAAGAAATCAAGCTTTCTGCCTGCCGGCGAACCGCTGTTTATTATAGTGTCAAATTCTTCAAAGTGACTGCCAAGTCTTACCGTTTCCTCATTTACTGCCACTTTATCGGCATAAATTGCAACTTCGGTAAGTATTCTTGCTTCGTCTATTTCTTTACCGTCAAGAACTTCTTTAATCTTTTCGTAAAGTTTGTCACTGTATTCCTTAACAGTCTGCGGTGAACGCTCATCTACTTCCTTGACAAGTGTACGCATATAGTCAATTCGCTCGCACAAGTCCTTTTGTATTCTCTCACCCTCACGCTCACGCATTGCGATAAAGTCGCTAAGTGCGCCGTCAAGAACGGTTTTAACCGTATTCCACAGAGCCTCCTCATCTTCTTCAACTCTTTCGGTTGAGAAAATGTCCGGATTTGACGCAACGTTTGATACTGTTATATCGTCCTTTAATCCGAATTCATCTCTAAGTTGGTATAAAACATCTATGTAATTTTTTGCGATTTCCTTATTTAATGTAATCTGCTTGTCGGCAGTTTCGTAGTTCTCTACATTAAGGTATATATCAACCTTACCGCGAGTTATACTTGACGATACATACTTTCTGATTTTATCTTCCAAAAAGCCAAGATGTCTTTGCACTTTTATATTGTAATCCGAATATCTGTGATTTACCGATTTTATCTCCACAAGTATCTTTTTTCCTTCTGTTACGGCCTCTCGTCTGCCGTATCCGGTCATACTTTTCAGCATAGCACGTTCTCCCGTCTAATATATTATATAGGCATATTAACCCATTATTTTTTTATTATACCACAAGTTCTTGTATTTGAACAGTCTTATTTTAAATTTTTTTGAAAAATTCATTACAAAAATAACAGAAATGTATCCGTCAAGTTTGTTATTTCGACAAAAAAACAGACGAACTGTAAATTCAGCTCGTCTGTTTACCGACTTAATTATTTTTTGTTTTTATCGTACTTACAAATAAATCCGTTATATCAGCCGCACCTGTCGGAATTTCAGGTGTCACTATTGTATCGTCCTTTTCCGCATTTGACGATACTGTCATTTTAAGTGACATATCATCAGCATATCCGACTTCTATATTTGCGTCACTTGTTGATTTTGTTGCGTCCGTTTCGCTGTTTGCGGAAACATTAAACTTAAAATCATTTTTTAATTGATTATAGTCACTGTCCGATATATTGCTTATATTTTTCAAAATGTTAAGCATATCTTCTGATTTGATATTCATTTTTAGGCTGTAACCGCCGTTTTCAGTTTCTGTAACCGTTATATATTTATCCATCTGTTCATACATATCAAACATTGAAGCCAATGAAATAATAGTATCAATATCAGTATCGCCCTCTGTCTGATAAGCACTCTTTAATGTGTCCATAGCCTTTGCAGTATTTCCGCCGACAGCACTGTCCACTATATTTATTGTGGCAGTCGGCACACCGAGAGAAGTCAAGGCTTTGTTTAAATCAATACTGTACCATACATCACTCTTTACGATAAGTGCCAATGCCTTGATTTTTGCATTGTCCGAGCTTTGAGCAAGTTTTTCTATAACATCTGTTTTAAAGTAAACCTTATCATCCGCTACTACTGCGTTAAGTGTTGCGTCATTTACATTGCTTTCATTCAATGAGCCGTTAAACTTCACATCCGCACCCGCAACATTATCTTTATTTTTGCCGTCAATACTTCCGTTTGCCGCAACACTGTATTTACTGTTGCCGTTATTCAAATCAAAACTCACATCAAATGCAGTATATTCCTTATTATATTTCGGTGTTTCCTTATTTAAAAGTTTTGAAATATTCGGTGCCGAGTTTTCAAATTCGTTAAAATAATCGTCAGCATCAAGGATTACAACTGTTTCCGTATTTCCGTCCCAGCCTACCTGCATACCGAATGCGTTACTCATAAAACGAATAGGAACAAGAGTTCTGTCATCAACAATAATCATAGGTGTGTCCATTTTAACGGTTGATTCACTTCCGTTATTGTCTACATATATTGTATCGTCCATAAGTGTAAACTTAATTGTTGTGTCACCCTTTTTAGCCGTTACAAGTCTGCTTGAATCATCATAATCAACGCTTGCGCCCATATTTTCAAGTGCCGCTCTGAACGGTATCATAACTCTGCCGTCAGTATTTACAGGCTTAACGTCATCATATTTTACAACCTTATCATTATATACAATATGTATTTCCGATTTATCACCGTACACGCTCGAAACTTCTTTTACTCTTTCCGCCGCACTTACCGAAAAGCACGGTACAACCATTGACGCCACAACTGCCGCCGCAATAATTTTCTTCATATTATTTTTCCTCACTTTCGTATAAAGCATTGCTTTGAGGTTATTATACCACCGCAAAATCGTTTTGGCAATATTTTTATTGTTTTTTTATATAAATATGGTATAATAAAAAATAATACATTTACACAGGAGGACATTATGGCATTTGACGCAGTAGCGGTTCGTTGTCTTGTCAAAGACCTTAAAGACAAGCTTATAAACAGCCGTATAGATAAAATACATCAGCCTGAAAAAGACGAAATTACAATAAATTTGAGAACAATGACGGATAATTTTAAACTTGTGCTTTCTGCAAGTCCTGCACATCCGCGTGTTCATTTCACAAACGTTTCAAAGAAAAATCCTATCAGTGCGCCTATGTTTTGTATGCTTTTGAGAAAGCATATCGGCAGCGGTAAAATTACGGATATTGAACAGATTGGCTTTGAACGTATTATAAAATTTTCGATAGAAAGTTATGATGAACTCGGCGACCTTACGACAAAATATCTTATAGTCGAAATTATGGGCAGACATTCAAATATTATTCTTACCAATCAAGATATGCGTATTCTTGACTGTATCAAACACATTGATTTTACGGTAAGTTCGGTACGTCAGCTGCTTCCCGGACTTGACTATGTTTCACCGCCTGTACAGGATAAAACCGACCTTACGGAAATAAGCGAAACAGCAAACATAGATTTTTCATCACCGATACAGACCGCCGATAAAGCCATTCTTTCCGCAATAGCAGGTATCAGTCCGCTTACATCAAGAGAAATTGTATATCGTGCGTTCGGTCGCACAGACGTGAAGTGTTCCGAACTTACGGATAACGGCAGAAATAAACTTTTATACGAAACGGTTAAACTTGCCAAAGACGTTCAGCAAAACAATTTCAGCCCTTGTATGATTATAAATTCCGCCTCGGGCAAATTAATGGAATTCAGTGCCACGCCTATAACACAGTACGAATCACTTGCGGAAATTAAAGAATTTGACGACATAAGCGTACTTCTTGACACATTTTACAGAACTCGCGATATGCACGAGAGAATGCGTCAAAAGAGTGCCGACCTTGTGAAACTTCTTAACAATAATATAGAACGTGTTTCAAAAAAGCTCGGCATTTTAAATAAAACGCTTGCCGATTCGGAGAATAAAGATAAATATAAAATATACGGTGACTTGCTTATGGCAAATCTTTATAATATGAAAAACGGTCAGTCGAGCGTTGAAGTTATAGATTACTACAAAGAGGATTCGCCTACCGTAAAAATCCCGCTTTCGCCGCAGCTTTCACCGTCACAGAATGCACAGAAGTATTACAAGCGATATAACAAGGCGAAAAATGCTGAAATTGAGGCAGCAAAACAAATTGAAAACGCCAAAAATGACCTTGAATATCTAGAAAGCACACTTGCCGCTATCGAAACATCTGATACGGAATCAGACTTAAACGCAATTCGTGCGGAACTGATTGCCGAAGGCTATTTAAACAGAAAATTCAATCCGAAAAAGCAAAAACAAAATGCGTCAAAACCTATGCACTTTGTAAGTTCCGACGGTTTTGATATTTATGTGGGCAAGAATAATACCCAAAACGATTACCTTACATTAAAATTTGCAAATTCGTCTGATTTGTGGTTTCATACCAAAAATATTCACGGCTCGCATACAATCATAAAACTCGGACTTGATAAATACGTTCCGAAAACGACAATCACGGAGGCTGCCGAACTTGCGGCATACTATTCAAAAGGTCGTGATTCGTCACAAGTTCCCGTTGACTTTACGCAGATTAAAAATGTCAAAAAACCAAACGGTGCAAAACCCGGTATGGTGATATATGATTATTACAACACAATATATGTTACACCGAAAGAATTAAAGAACGAGTAATCAATAAACCGACCCCCAATTCGTTAGATTTTTGGTCTGACTTTTGGGGGGCGGTTCAAATGACTACTCGTTTTCGTTTATAAACTTTTGTATTTCTTCCATAAATTCTTTGCCGTATTTACGTTTTTTCATTTCGCCGACACCGGAGATATTCAAAAATTCGCTGTCCGTAACAGGACGTTTACGGCACATTTCACGAAGTGTAGAATCTTGAAATATAACATACGCAGGAACACTTGCCATAACGGCACGTCTGTTACGAAGTTTTTTAAGTCTTTCAAACAGTCTGTCTTCTTCAGACGTCAAAACGGTATCCTTCTTATGGGTATAAGAAACTTCCTTAATCAATTTCATCGAAAGTTCTTTACCGTTTAATATTTCCTTTGTTTTCAGTGTGGGCTGTACAGTCCTGTAATTCATTTCGTCAACTTCAAGATAGCCCTCTTGAATTAAATAATCAATAATATATCTTATCCTTTTAAGCGACATATCGCTCATAATTCCGTATGTAGAAATAGTATCAAGGTCAAGTCTTTTTATTTTGTCGAGCTTACTTCCGTAAAGTACCTCCGCCAAAAGCGTCTTACCGCAACTTCTCCCCTTTTTTCGTATTCTGTATACACATGACACTATTTTTTGTGCGTCAACGGTTATATCCGTTGTTTTAAAATTAGTATTGCAATTTCCGCAGTTGTCACAGTTAAGCGGCGGATTTTCGCCGAAATATTCGAGAATAAATGCTCTGAGGCACTCACTTGTAGTACAATAAAACGTCATCATTTTCAAGCGTTCAAAATCTTTCTCCATAATTTTGATACGCATTTGGTCTGATATTTCTGAGTTTTCATCCGGATTTTCGATAAAATATCTTGCAGTATTGACATCACGGGCACTGTAAAGCATAATACAGTCTGCATCACCGCCGTCACGTCCCGCTCTGCCCGCCTCTTGATAATAGCTTTCAATATTTTTCGGCATATTGTAATGCACAACAAGGTAAACGTTCGATTTATCTATACCCATACCGAATGCGTTCGTTGCAACCATTATTTCACATTGGTCGTATATAAAATCGTCTTGATTTTTCTGCCTTTCGTCATCATCAAGTCCTGCGTGATACCTTGTCGCATCATATCCGTTGTCATTAAGTCTTTCACACACTTCCTCAACCGTTTTTCTTGTCGAGCAATAAACTATCGCACTTTGATTTTTATGCCTGTCCAAAATATCACAAAGTGCCGTAAATTTATCTTTCGGTCTTTGCACTTCAAAATACAGATTTTCTCTGTTAAATCCCGTAACCTTAACATACGGATTGTTTAGTTTCAGAATACGAATTATATCTTCTCTCACATCGTCAGTCGCCGTTGCGGTAAAAGCGGCTATAATCGGTCTGTATGAAAGTTTTTTTATAAATTCTTCTATTTTCAAATATCCCGGTCTGAAATCGTGTCCCCACTGCGATACACAATGTGCTTCATCTATGGTTATCATAGAGATTTTCACTGTTTGCGCTACCCTTATAAATCCCTCAAGTTCAAGTCTTTCGGGTGCAACATATATTATTTTATACATACCCTTGTAAATATTGCTTACAACTTTATTTTGCTGTGCCAAAGTCAGCGAACTGTTTATGTATGCGGCGGCAACACCCGACTGAACAAGTGAATTTACTTGGTCAATCATAAGTGATATAAGCGGCGAAATTACAATCGTTATACCTTCCATCATCAGTGCCGGTACTTGGTAACACATTGATTTTCCCGCACCTGTCGGCATTATTCCGAGAATATCGTTTCCTTCTAATATATTATCTATAATCTCAGACTGTCCGTCACGAAACTTCTTGTGTCCGAAATATTTTTTAAGAACTTTTTCCTTTTTCATCAATATACTTCTTTCGTTTACATATGTTACTACTATTTTATCGAAAAAGATAATACATTGCAAGAGATATTTTTAAATAAAAAAATAGCAGACAAAACCATAATGATTTTGTCTGCCTTTTGTCATCTTTCTATGCTTTACTCCCATATTGCCGAATACGCGCGTTCACCGTGTTCACTGTCGTCAAGACCGACATTTTCACTGTTTTCATCAACACGAAGTTTTGTAAACAATCTTACAATACCCACACAAATCAATGTTCCGACAACCGCAACGGCTATTGTTACCAATATACTAAGCACCTGTGCCACGAACAAATGATAATCACCGAAAACAAGACCGTCCCATTTAGCTACCGGATTAATCGAAGTTTGTGCAAACAAGCCTGTTGCGATACCGCCCCATATACCGCCGATACCGTGACAGCCGAATGCGTCAAGTGCGTCATCATATCCGAATTTTGGTTTTAATACAGATAATGCAAAGTAACATATCGGGCTGACAAGTGCACCGATAATAAACGACGCCCATATCGGTACGAAACCTGCACCCGGTGTAATTGCCACCAAACCGATAACACCGCCTGTACAAGCTCCGACTACTGTCGGCTTTCCGCCTTTGATTATATCTATAATCATCCACGAAAGCATTGCACAAGCCGCAGAAGTGTTAGTTGTTGTAAATGCGTGAAGTGCAAGACCGTCTGCCGTAAGCGCACTTCCTGCATTAAATCCGAACCAACCAAACCACAAAAGTGACGCGCCGAGTACAACAAACGGAATATTATGCGGTACGACACTTCTTTTCTCAATGCCTTTTCTCTTACCGATTAATATTGCAAGCACAAGACCCGAAACACCGGAGCTTATATGTACAACGTTACCGCCGGCAAAGTCGATTGAGCCGATTTGAGCAAGAAATCCGCCGCCCCAAACCATATGAGCCATCGGATAATAAACCACAAACTGCCACAAGAATACAAATAAGAATATTGCTTTAAATTTCATTCTTCCCGCAACTGCACCTGTAATAAGCGACGGTGTTATAATGGCAAACATCATCTGAAACAACGCAAAACCCATATTAGGGATATTGTCACTGTAAGGACCTGCCTCCGCTCCGACACCGTTAAACGCAAACCACTTTAAGTTTCCTATAACTCCGCCCAAGTCACCGCTGAATGAAAGCGAATATCCGCAAAGTACCCACAATACCGACGAAAGTCCCATAAATGCTACTGACATCATCATTGTATTGAGCACATTTTTTCTTTGTGCAAGACCGCCATAGAAAAAAGCCAATCCCGGTGTCATCAAAAACACATACGTTGCCGCAATTATCATAAATCCTATATCGCCACTGTTTAACATATTTTTATACCCCCTATAATAAAGCCTCTCTGTCCTCTTCGCCTGTTCTTACTTTTATAACTCTCGATACAGGTGAAATAAAAATCTTACCGTCACCGATTTCACCTGTTCTCAAAACCGAAATTGCCGTATTAACAACATCATCAACAGGCACTGTACATACAACCATTTCAATTTTTATCTTCGGAAGTAAGTCAACGCTGTACTCAACACCTCTGTAACGGTGCTTTTGTCCCTTTTGCACACCGTAACCCAATACATTGGATACGGTCATTCCGTTAATTCCGATTTCATTTAAAGCCGTCTTTAAATCCTCAAGTTTGCTCTGTCTTGTGATAATTTCGATTTTTGTCATTTCTGCCATGACTATACTCCCCTTTCTCTTAAACATAAAAAGCGCGTCTATCGAAGTTTTCTGATACTTTCGATAAACACGCCTTTGTGTTTAATTTAACTCATTATTTTTTTATTCCGATTGAATCACAAAAACAAAAAAGACGCATTTGTAAGAATATCCTCTTACAAACACGTCCTTGTGTTCAATCACTGTAACATTATTATACAACACTAACTTTTTGTTGTCAACAGTTTTTTTGAAATTTTTCTGGAAAGAGAAAGCGAGCTAATAAATTAGCTCGCTGAGGGGGTATATATATTAATCTTTGAAAAAGAGATTAACCTTATTAAATTACATTGATCTTTTCTCGTTATACGATACAACAAAGTCAGGGTATGCTGATGCAAGACCATGTTCTGTTGAGTCAAGACCTTCAATTTCTTCTTGTGGCTTAGCACGAAGTAATCCAGCCTTCTTCAATACAACGAATAGAATTGAACCAATGATTGCTGCCCATGCAATTAGTGAAACAGCACCCAAAGCTTGAACACCCAAAGCCTTTAGACCGCCGCCATAGAACAGACCAAGTAATTCTGCACCGGCACTTGTATCTGAAGCAAACAAACCGACTGCGATTGTACCCCAAAGACCGCATATACCGTGAACACTGATTGCACCGACAGGGTCGTCAACCTTTAGCTTTGTATCGATAAACGGAATTGCAAGACACATCAAGATTGCACCGACAACACCGATAATAATTGACGCAAACGGAGTTACAAGGTCGCAAGGAGCTGTGATTGCAACAAGACCGCCAAGAACACCGTTTAGAGTCATTGAAACATCCGGCTTACCGTAACGAATCCATGTAAAGAACATTGTTGTGATTGCAGCTGCACAAGCGGCAAGGTTAGTTGTGATAAATACCTTAGCGGCTACTTGTACGCCACCGTCTGAAAGACCGCCTGTTGATGCAGGGTTAAATCCGAACCAACCTACCCAAAGAATAAGTACACCAAGTGCACCGATAAGAATATTGTGACCCGGAATAACGTTTACTTTTCCGTCCTTTGTGTACTTGCCGATTCTCGGACCAAGAATTGCAGCACCTACAAATGATAATGTACCGCCAAGCATATGTACGATTGCACTACCTGCAAAGTCATGGAAGCCTAACTCTGACAACCAGCCGCCGCCCCATACCCAGCGACCTGCGATTGGGTAAATAAACAATGAAATAGCCGCACTGTAGATACAATATGCTTTGAAGTTTGTTCTTTCAGCCATTGCACCTGAAACGATTGTTGCAGATGTTGCACAGAATACTGTTTGGAAGAACAATGCCGTATAATCCATATTTTCTGCACCTGCCATACCGTTCATAAACATATCTCCGAACGGAATACCGATAAATCCGTTACCTTCGCCGTACATAAGTCCGTAACCGATAAACCAATAAATAATTGAACCGAACATAAAGTCAACTATGTTCTTCATAATAATGTTACCTGTGTTTTTACTTCTTGTAAAGCCTGCTTCAACCATTGTGAAACCTGTTTGCATAAAGAACACCAATACACCGCCAAAGAATAACCAAAAACAGTCTACTGCTGTTGTTAATAGTTCTGTACTCATAATCAATCAATCCTCCTATTTAATGAAACTTTCTATAATAAAGCCTCTCTGTCTTCTTCACCGGTTCTTACCTTAATAACTCGTGATACCGGAGAAATGAAAATCTTACCGTCACCGATTTCGCCTGTTCTTAAAACCGAAATCGCTGTATTTACAACATCTTCAACCGGTACTGTACATACAACCATTTCAATCTTAATTTTCGGAAGTAAATCAACGTTATACTCAACACCTCTGTACTGATGTTTCTGACCTTTCTGTACACCATATCCAAGAACATTGGTAACTGTCATACCGTTGATTCCGATTTCATTCAAAGCCGCCTTTAAATCTTCAAGCTTGCTTTGTCTGGTGATAATTTCGACTTTTGTCATTTCTGCCATGACTAAACTCCCCTTTCTTTTAAACAAAAAAGCGTGTCTATCGAAATTTTCTGATACTTTCGATAAACACGCCTTTGTGCTTAATTATAATGTATAATATTAAGTTTTCCTAATTGAACTGAAAAAGCGCATTCGTAAGACCTTTTTTCAATCTTACGAACACGCCCTTGTGTTCAATCTCTTTAACTTTAATTGCATTATACGCCTATGGATTTAAAATGTCAATAGCTTTTTTTAATTTTGACTAACATTACAAAATAAAAGTTACTTTGCACTTATTTATTTAGAAAATATAAACAAACCTTGACACCAACCAACAAAATCCGTACTATATGTTGACAAACCACTCATTGCGTGGTACAATAATAAAAATGACATAAAGGAGATATAAAACAGTATGTACTGCGTAGGCAATTACAACTCAATAAAAGCAGACAAAGGGTATTCTGTTTCCCCTTTATTTCTATTTTCTTTTTTAAAAACCAACTGACAATGTTATTTATTCATTGTCTTTTTTTTTGGGCTATATAGCTTAATTCACTAACATGGAAGGAGAACAATTATGAAAGCACAGCTTATTTTGGAAAACGGTATGCGTTTTTCGGGAACGGTTTTCGGCGCTGAGAAAAACATCGTCGGAGAAGTAGTTTTCACAACCGGTATGACAGGCTATCAGGAAACTCTTACTGATCCGTCTTTTGCAGGTCAGATTGTCACTATGACTTTCCCTCTTATCGGTAACTACGGAATTAATCTTGAGGATATGGAGGCAAAGCACACTAATCTTAAAGCATTTGTAGTAAGAGAAAAGTGTGATTTTCCGTCTAACTTCAGAAATGAAATGAACCTTGATGATTTTCTTCGTCAACAGGGTGTTGTAGGTATTGAGGGTATCGATACAAGAGCACTTACAAGAGTTATCCGTGAAGCAGGTACAATGAAGGGTGTCATTATGCAGGGCGAGCCGAGTGATGAAGAAGTCAATGTACTTATGAACTCTCTTGACAACAGTCACGTTATTATGGACACAACTGCCGAACAGGTATATACATTAAATGAAACAGGCAGACCGCACGTTGCTTTCATAGATATGGGTGCAAAACAAGGTATTATCCGCGATTTATTGAAGAGAGGCTGTAAAATTACAGTATTTCCTGCCAACATTCCCGCTTCGGTTATCGAAGAAGCAAATCCGGACCTTGTATTCCTTTCAAACGGTCCCGGCGATCCGCTTGACGCTCCGGGTACAGTTGATACTGTTAAGCAATTAATAGGTAAATATCCAATCTGCGGTATCTGTATGGGACATCAAATTATAGGTCTTGCACTTGGCTGCGAAACTAAGAAATTAAAGTTCGGTCACCACGGCGGAAACCACCCTGTAAAAGACCTTACAACAGGCAATGTTTTCATTACAAGTCAAAATCACAACTATATAGTTGCAGATTTGCCGGACACTGTTGAAGAAACATTTATAAACGTAAATGACGGTACTTGCGAGGGTATCAGACATAAAACTCTACCAATCCAAAGCGTTCAGTTCCACCCTGAAGCATCACCGGGACCGCTTGATACAGGTTGGTTATTTGACAGATTTTTAAAGGGGGTAAACTAATATGCCTTTAGATAAAAGTATAAAGAAAGTTCTTGTTATAGGCTCAGGTCCTATCGTAATCGGACAGGCTGCCGAATTTGACTATTCGGGTACACAGGCTTGTCAGGCAATTAAAGACGAGGGTATTGACGTTGTACTTGTAAACTCAAACCCGGCTACAATTATGACTGACAGAGGTATGGCTACAAACACTTATATTGAGCCGCTTACTGCAGAATATGTAGAAAAGATTATTCAAAAAGAACGTCCGGACTCAATTATCGCCGGTATGGGCGGTCAGACAGGTCTTAACCTTGCTTGTGAGCTTTACGACAAGGGCGTTTTTGAAAAGTATAATATGAAGGTTATCGGTACTTCAATTCCGTCTATCAAAGAGGGTGAGGACCGTGACAGCTTTAAGCGTCTTATGGAACGCACAAATCAGCCGATTGCTCCGTCTGAAATCGTTACAGACGTTGAATCAGGTCTTGCATTTGCAAAGAAAATCGGCTACCCTGTTATCGTTCGTCCCGCTTACACACTTGGCGGTACAGGCGGCGGTATTGCTGAAGATCCCGAACAGCTTGAAACAATCCTTTCACAAGGTTTGCACCTTTCAAGAGTAGGTCAGGTTCTTCTTGAAAAGTCAATCAAGGGTTGGAAAGAAATCGAATTTGAAGTTATGCGTGACGGTGCAGGTAACTGTATCACGGTATGTTCAATGGAAAACATCGACCCTGTCGGTGTTCACACAGGTGACTCAATCGTTGTCGCTCCTGCACTTACTTTGGCTGATAAAGAATATCAAATGTTGCGTAAAGCGGCTATTGATATTATCAATTCAATCGAAATTAAAGGCGGTTGTAACGTACAGTTTGCACTTGATCCGGAAAGCTTTAACTATGCGGTTATCGAAATTAACCCTCGTGTGAGCCGTTCATCCGCACTTGCATCAAAGGCAACAGGCTACCCTATCGCTAAGATTGCCGCTAAGATTGCACTTGGTTACAACCTTGACGAAATTAAGAATGCCGTTACAGGTAAAACATACGCTTGCTTTGAACCTGCTATCGACTACGTTGTAACAAAAATTCCAAAATGGCCGTTTGATAAATTCTTCGGTGCGAAGCGTAATCTTGGTACAAAGATGATGGCTACAGGTGAAATTATGGCTATCGGCAATACTCTTGAATCATCACTTCTAAAGGGTATTCGTTCACTTGAAATAAAACAATACACACTTGAAAGAAAATCTTCAAAGAAACGTACCACCGTTGAATTAAAGCAACGCGTTATCGTTCCTGATGATGAAAGACTTTTCGACCTTGCAGAGCTTATCCGCAGAAATTACAATATGGAAAAGCTTGCCGAAATCACAGGTATGGACCCATTCTTCTTGCAGAAAATTAAAAATATCGTAGACGCAGAAGAAGAATTAAAGCAATACAAATTGGCCGATTTGAATTATGACATTCTAAAGAAATATAAGAAAATGGGCTTTAGTGATAAGGGCATTTCAGAACTTATCGGTTGTGACGCAGACGAGGTATATAATCTTAGAAAATCTTTGGGTATTATCCCTGTTTACAAAATGGTTGATACTTGTGCGGGTGAATTTGAGGCTGTTTCTCCGTATTATTACTCAACATATGACAAAACTACAGAGTCATTCCCTTCTGATAAGAAAAAAGTTATCGTTATCGGTTCGGGTCCTATCAGAATCGGTCAAGGTATCGAATTTGACTATTGCAGTGTTCATTCTGTTCTTTCTCTTGAAAAAGCAGGTATCGAAACAATTATTATAAACAACAACCCTGAAACAGTAAGTACAGACTTTGATACATCAGACAAACTATACTTCGAGCCGCTTACAGAAGAAGATGTTTACAACATTATCGAACTTGAAAAGCCTGACGGTGTTATTCTTCAATTCGGCGGTCAGACTGCTATCAAACTTGCAAACTTTCTTGACAGTATGCACGTTCCTGTACTTGGTACACAGCCTAAGTACATTGACGAGGCTGAAGACAGAGAAAAGTTTGACGAAATGCTTGAAAAACTTAACATAAAGCGTCCAAAGGGTAAGGCTGTTTGGAGTGTTAAGGAAGGTATTGAAGAAGCTAATAAGCTTGAATATCCGTTACTTGTACGTCCGTCATACGTTCTTGGCGGTCAAGGTATGGAAATTACAAGAAACGAAATCGACCTTGTAAGATACCTTACAGACGCATTTATTAAAGATACAAAAAATCCTGTTCTTATCGACCGTTATCTTGGCGGACGTGAACTTGAAGTTGACGCTATTTGTGACGGTACAGACGTTCTTATTCCGGGTATCATGGAACACCTTGAAAGAGCCGGTGTACACAGCGGTGACTCAATTTCAATTTATCCACCGCAGAATGTACCTCAGCATATTATTGATAAAATCGTTGACGTAACATACAGAATTGCACTTGAACTAAAGGTTATCGGTATGATTAACATTCAGTTTATCGAATTCAGAGATGAACTTTATATTATCGAAGTAAACCCACGTTCAAGCCGTACGGTACCTTATATCACAAAGGTTACAAACGTACCTGTTATTGATATTGCAACAAACATTATGCTTGGCAAATCACTAAAAGAAATGGGTTATTCAACAGGTATTGCACCGCAGACAAATACAGTCGCTATAAAAGTCCCTGTATTCTCAACCGAAAAATTACCGCAGGTTGAAGTAAGTCTTGGTCCTGAAATGCGTTCGACAGGTGAGGTTTTAGGCGTAGGTCAAAACTTCCACGAGGCTATGTACAAAGGATTTACTGCCGCCGGTACAACAATTCCAAAGGCAGGTTCAACAATTCTTGTTACGGTTCGTGAAATGGATAAAGAAAACTTCTTGCCTATCGCAAAGAAATTCCACGAACTTGGCTGCAAGTTTATTGCCACTGCCGGCACTGCAAAATTGCTTGAAGATAACGATATTCCGGTACAAGTTGCAAAGAAGATTTCAGAGGGTGTTCCGAATATCCTTGATGTTATCAGAAGCGGTATGATTGACCTTATCATCGACATTCCTAAGAAGGGTAATGATATTCATTCAGACGGATTTAAAATCAGACGTACAGCTATTGAGTGCGACGTTTCGATTATGACAAGTCTTGACACTGTTAAAGCACTTGTTGATGTTATGGAACATCGCTACACACCTGATACTGTTGAAGTTATTTCACTTTCGGATATTAAATAACATACAAAAAGCGGAGATTTTAAAAATCTCCGCTTTTTTAATGCTATTTATTATTGAAGTATCGCCAAATCGTTTGCTTCACACATATTGCTTATTCCGTAAAGCATAAGCACCTCGTCATAGCTGTTCTGCTCCGTCAATGCAGATACATTATTAAGATAATATCTCAAGTCCACCATATCAATCTGCAAACAATTTTCAGCCATAAACGGCACGAAACAATGTGCATAGCTGTCTTTTATCACAAGCACTTTCTTACCGTCCTCATTATCGTTATTCACAATCCTTTCAAAATTATGATTTCCGTCAAGGAACACCGGGTATTTATCAAGTTCTTCGAGATGTTCTTTAAAAAACATATTGTCACAAACCTCATCTTCAAAGCCGTCATTAATCGTCACCGTAACATTAATCGGATATTCCCACGTTTCTATACTGTCAGATTTTTCGTACCACAATGCACTTTTTGAATAAGTCGTGCCGAAAAATCCGTCTGTACTTTCAATATCATAATCACTGCGAACTTCAATATTTTCACTTTCCGCCCACTTTTTATATGCCAAATACGCACCGTAACTTGTCCAGTGGTGGTCGGTTTTATAATAAATCTGCTTGTCCTTGTTTTCGGTCAGAGTATCGCGTATATCAATAAATTCTGCGTTCTCTGCCCTGTTTTTTATATCGTCGATTATTTCGCCGTCATTATATTCGGTATGAACTTTCGGAAGTTCTTCCGACATTATATATCCCGTTGACGGTACAACAATAAGTTTTGTTTCGATACCCGTATTTTTCACGAAATTATTTATCGCTGTTATATTTGCATTTAATTTCTCTTCATCACACTTTACAGGTGTGTTAATAATATACCCGTCTTTTCCTTTATATACCCCATTTGAGCCGTTACGTCCCGAATAAAGCATATAATATGAATCGGTTGACGCAAAGAAATTTCTTGCGGGAAAGTGGTCTGAAATATATGTTTCAAAATCCTTTTCCCATTTTCCGTTAAACAATTTTTGTACACTGAATTCAGGGAATTTTGCAAGTGTTCGTTTTTCGTTCACCGAAACCTCTTGTTTCGGCAAAAACGCGGTAAGCGCCGCCATTGCACCTATAAATCCGCAAAACAATACTGTAAGCAATATATCTCTTTTTTTAGCCATTATATCACCCCTTAGAAACGGAAATACAGGAACGGATTATAGCTTTGATTTACCAGTGACGCCGTACAAAGCACAATCACAACCGCACAAAATGCAATTTCCAACACGCCCATATACTTTTTATCCTTTAATTTCAAATACGTGTTCTTCCATATCGGAAGTGACGCCATTGCCGTCACAATCAAAATCGGCAAATACATAAGTATTGTACTGAGCGTATCACCGCCGATAATACCGTTTTTCAACGTAAACATACTTGTCAAATACGTCGCAAATTGTCCGAAATCTTCAAAATAGAAAATTGTCCAACCGAGAAGTATTAAAAACAATGCGTATATGTGTTTTAGCAAAGACGGCAATTTTTCAAGATATTTGCCGTACACATATTTTTCAAGCACAAGGATAACAAAATAATAAATTCCCCACGCAATAAAATTAAAATTTGCACCATGCCATAATCCTGTCAATGCCCAAACCGCAAACAAATTAAAAATCACACGCGGTAATTTGCACCTGTTGCCGCCGAGCGGAATATAAACATAGTCGCGAAACCATGAACTAAGCGAAATATGCCATCTGCGCCAAAACTCAGTTATCGTCTTTGAAACATACGGATAATTAAAGTTTTTCATAAATTCAAAACCGAACATTTTACCCAGTCCGCAAGCCATATCGGAATATCCCGAAAAGTCAAAATATATCTGAAACGCATATGAAATTATGCCAATCCACGCACCGACTATGCCGTTTGACGATGTTCCTCTGATTGTATCCCAAAGTACACCCATTTGATTTGCGATAAGAACTTTCTTCGCCAACCCAACTGCAAACAACTTTATACCGTCAGCAAACTGCGATATGTTTTCACGTCTTTCATCAAGCATTTTCGCAATGTCTGTATATCTTACAATCGGTCCTGCTATTAGCTGTGGGAAAAATGAAACATACGTTCCGAAAGACACAAAGCTTTTTTGTGCTTTAGTGTCCCCTCTGTAAACATCAATCGTATACGATAACGTCTGAAATGTATAGAATGAAATTCCTATCGGCAACGGTAAATTGATTTTCGGCATAAAGCTAAACGGCGGAATTGCTCTCAATATATCAGTCACAAATCCCGTATATTTAAACACTGCCAAAAGTCCTAAACTAATTACAAGCGACAAAACCAAAAACGTTTTTTTACGTTTTTGGTTATCACAGTATTTTTCTATCAGCAGTCCGAATATATAATTCGACACGACAGAAACAATCATTATTAAAATAAAAACAGGCTCTCCCCAACCGTAAAATATAAGATTGGCCAAGAGTAAAAATGCATTTCTGAATTTTCTCGGCAGAATATAGTATACCGCCAAAACTATCGGCAGAAACACGAACAAAAATAATAAACTTGAAAAGTACACTACCTACACCCTTTCAAATTATTTTGTATATTGGTCAATTATGCTCTGTACGCTTGATGAGTCCTCGCTTACGCATACGATAACGTAATCGCCGACAGTTTCAACAACGCAGTCGTCAAGCTTTGACACTTCATTCGGTGCATAGCTTGTGTATGTTGTTTTTTGTGTTTCAATATGTTGTTCGGCTTTTTCTTTCACAGATTCCGTATCTGATGTTTTAAATATTGTAATTTCATCAACAACCGCCGGTGTACCTGTATATGACACACATTCTTCAACTTCGCCGTCTGAAATCATATATCTCTTTTCAGCAATATCCGATGAAACCTCCGTAAGCTGTTCCGCAAATTTACCGTCACTCGACAATGCCGACGCAAGCTCATTTATATCAACAGCCTTACCTCCGCAGCCTGCAAGCGATACGCACATCATAACTGCCGCCAAACCAAAAACTAATTTTTTCATCTCAATATATCCTCTCTTCTGATTATTGTATATTATTTTGTATATAAACCAAGCACTTTTTATAATAATCTTCTCCGAAATGAATACCGTCACTCGCCACTCCGTCAGGCAAATTGCCGTCCTCTCCTACAACGGCACTGTATACGTCCGCATAGACAACACCTTTGCTCTCGGCAAGTTTCTTTATCAATTCATTGTATTTAACTATCTGCTCGTTATTTGTATTATCCACGTTATTGTCCGATACCTCTTTGGTTACCGGGGTTATCGCAAGCAAATATATTTTTGCCGTACTCTGATATGACTTTGCTTTGTCAATAAGTGCACCGTACTGCTCTACAAATGTATCCGAATTAGCCCAACCAAGTTCGTTTTCACCGAATATCATAAATATTTTATTGTACTGCTTGCCGTTGTTAAGTTCTTCGATAACAGGCACTGTACCCGTTGACGTGGATTTCGTCATTGCGTCATTGACATTCAAACCGATTCTCGCAAAATAATCCACACCTTCTACAAGGCTGTAATTCATCATTCCGTCTACGAACGAATTACCGATGAACGCCGAATTTTGATAATAATTTTGGTCAATATCCGATGAATTTGATTTTTGTGCCGGTGCAGTTGTCGGCGTCTGCGTTGACATAGCCGCAAGCTCCTCCTGTCTTTTCTGCTCAGCCCTTTGCGATACGGACGACACGCACCCTTTAATTGCGAATATAACAAGAGCTGCAATTATAATTGCAACTGCAAATACAAACACTCTGCGAATTAAAATTTTACGTCTGCGTTGTTCACGCAAACGCTTTCTTCTGATCATTTCAAGACGTTCTTTCTGATTCAAAATTCTCTCCCCTTAATTTATACATCAATAAAGTGGCACTATAAAATAGTACCACTGTTTTATTCTTTAGTCAATAGCTTGTGTCAAATTCAGTCGAATTTATGTTTCCAAATATGAAGCACAATTCTTACATAAATCGCTCTGTAATTTTTCTTTTTCATACACTTAAAAATCGGATGGTTTATTTCTATACCGTCACAAGATATATCGTCCATAAAAATATCCGTTATTTCTTTTAACCTCGCATACCTTGCCTTGCGGTTTAATTTCAAGTTCGGATTAAACAAAAAGCAGAAACTTCCGAATGTTTTATGAAAATAATCGTCATAAATTCTCTGCAAAACATCTTTGTTATTTCTGTTCCAACTTAAAACAATGTCCTTAACGTACATTGTAGACTGTCTTGACGTATCAAAAATATCAAAGCGATACTTATCCCAAAATCTTTTATATGAGTTTACATAGTATCTGCAAAGCACATCGCCTGTCATATAAAAACTGTCTATACAGTTTACATACCTTGCGACAAAAACATCGTCCTCACTCTTTCTGAGCTTAGGAAACTCAATGCCGTTTTTTCTGATTATATCGGTCTTGTACAGCTTAAACCAAGCCGCCCCTTGAATACCGCGTTCGCCGTACATAAACATATGCTCATAATAATCTTTTCGTGCATCTCCGCCTGTACGTTTAAGTCCGTCAGCCTTTTTGACAGTGCGGAAAACCTTTTCACCGTCAAACATAGAAAAACTGCATACAACAAGGTCGGTATTTTCATTTTCCATATAATGAACAAATTTTTCTATCGCATTTTTTTCAAGATAATCGTCTATATCAAAAAAATATATATAATCGCCCGTTGCCTTTCTCAGTGCAAGATTTCTTGCCGCACCTGGTCCTTCGTTGTTTTTGCCGAATACCGCAATACGTCTGTCCTTATCCGCCTCGGCAAGGCATTTCATATAACTTCCGTCTTTTGAACCATCATCAATTATTATAATTTCAAGATTTTCATATGTCTGTTCCGTTATACACTTAATTCCGCTTTCAACCCAATCTTCCATATTGTATACGGGAATTATGATACTTACTTTTTTCATACTCAACCTCTGTCGCAAATTTCTTTTATAGCCTCAAAATTTCGCTGTGAATTATTTTCATCTCTAAGTGTAAAGAATTTATCAATTCTTTTTCTGTACTTATCATCAAGCACGCAACCGTTTTCAAGTATTCTGTCAAGTTCGTCTATAACGTCATTTTCATCATACAAAATTTCACCGAAACCGTCACGGTCATAGTCAAAATAACCTTCTTCGTAATGCTGTTGTCTGAATGACTCTTTGTCAAACTGATAGAAAATCATAGGTTTTTCCATATATCCGTAATCAAAAAACACGCTTGAAAAATCGGTTATAAGAACGTCCGATTTAATAAGTAAATTTTGCACCGTACTGTCATTGAACGTAACAATCTTAACTCGCTCGCCGCCTTTAAATGTATCAATAAATCTCTGAAACTCAATATGAGGATAGAAAAGCAATTCATAATTGTATTTTTCAAGAACGTTTTTCAATTTTTCATTTGCAAGAAAATTTGAATACACCTTGTAATATTCGCTTTTTACAAATTCTTTTTTGTCAGCCCCTTGAAGATTGTATCGCCAAGTCGGCATAAGCAAAACTTTTTTGGTCGGCTGTTCATTTTTATACAGTGCGTCATAACGGCACAAACCAAGCATTTGCACAACGTTATCCTTATATCCGTACAAACTATTGACATACTCGTATTCAGGCTTTGCCGAACACACAAACAAATCCAAATTCACATTATTGTTATACAAATATGTAAGGTTATCCTTGATGATACCGTGCTGTAAAAATATCTTTTTGCCCTTTATAATACCTTTTTTATCAGCCTTAACAAAAAAATCTATATACGGTGTGTAACCCATAATATGTGTACTGATTTTTACTTTTGACAGCACAAGCGAAATGTAATGTTCAAAACTGTTATGATTTATAATTCTGCCGAGTTTTTCCACACGTTCTCTGTCAGCGGAATCTTTCGTTATTGCGTAAGCAATATTGATTTCGGGATGATTTGCGGTAATGTACTTGAACAAATAATACGCATTATCCCTTGCGTCAATTCCACGCTCCGCTATAAGCCATAAATCCTTATACTTTTCTTTATTTTTCGCAAAAGGTGCGACAATTACCGCCGCACCGTATTTTACGAAACAGGAAATATAATCCTTTGACTTCTTTATAAATGTATGCAAATTCATATATATCCCTCCAATTATGCAAAGATTACTTTATTTCTCCGTGTTTTTCATACTGCGTGATTTGCGACACCTTATTGTTGTCGTCAACAAATACAACTGTCGGTCTGTGTTCTTTTGCCTCGTCCGCCGTCATATTGCAGTATGCCATAATAATAACTTTATCACCCTTTTGAACACACCTTGCCGCCGCACCGTTAAGGCATATAACGCCCGAATTTTCTTCTCCGGCTATTGTATACGTTTCAAAGCGCTGACCGTTGTTTACGTCAACTATCTGCACCTTTTCATATTCAAGTATACCGGACGCTTTCAAAAGTGCCGTATCAATCGTTATACTTCCGACATAATCAAGTTCTGCCTGTGTAACAGTTGCACGATGTATCTTACCTTTAAGCATTGTTAATTCCATTGCTTATTTTCTCCTTACTCCATTATAAAATTATCTATTAAACGTGTTTTTCCTATATATACCGCCATTGCACAAAGGAGCGGCTTTTGTACTTTTTCAAGTGTTTCAAGCTGATTGAAGTCAACCATTTCCACATAGTCAATCTTTGCAAGAGGTTCTTTTCCAATCTCCGCTTTGATTGCCAAAATAATTGTCTTTACGTCTGTTTCGCCGTCTGCAATCATCTTCTTGCCGATTTCAAGCGAACGTGAAAGGCATAGTGCCGCCTTGCGTTCGTCTGCGTTTAGATATGTGTTTCTTGAACTCTTTGCCAAGCCGTCATTTTCACGAATTATAGGACAACCGACTATTTCAATATCAAAGTTCAAGTCCTTAACCATCTTCTTTATTACGCACAACTGTTGCGCGTCCTTTTGACCGAAATACGCTCTGTCAGGCTGAACGATATTGAACAGCTTACTTACAACAGTACACACACCGGAAAAATGAATAGGTCTTGTTTTACCGCAAAGTACCTTTGTAATCTTGTTCATATCAACAAATGTAAGTGCATTGTCATACATTTCATCAGCTTCAGGATTAAATATAATTGACGCACCCGCACTTTCGCAAAGTTTCGCGTCCGCATTAATATCTCTCGGATAACTTTCAAAATCCTCGTTAGGACCGAACTGTGTAGGATTTACAAAATCGCTTACAACAACTCTGTCATTTTCCTTTACCGCGCGCTCTATAAGGCTTTTATGTCCTTCGTGAAGATAACCCATTGTAGGGACAAGACCAACCGTAAGCCCTTCTTTTTTCCATGCTTTAACTGTTTTCCTTACTTCATCTATTGTTTTTACTATCTGCATTTTATTCTTCCTCCGTTATTTGTTTCATAACTTCTTCACTCATTTTAAACGAATTTTCCTCTTTTGGGAATGTACCGTTTTTCACTTCGCTGCAATATTGCTTAAAGCAATTTTTCATACTCTCGCCCAATTCACCGTATTTCTTTACAAACTTCGGTGTAAAATCGGAATACATTCCAAGCATATCCTGATATACAAGCACTTGACCGTCACAGCCGTTGCCCGCACCGATTCCTATTGTAGGAATTGAAAGAATTTCCGTTATGTATGTTGCAAGCGGTGTCGGTACACATTCCAAAACAACCGCAAATGCGCCGGCTCTTTCAACCGCTTTTGCATCATCTATAATTCGTTTTGCGTCATCTATATTTTTGCCCTGAACCTTAAAGCCGCCGAACGAGTTGACCGATTGAGGCGTCATTCCGATATGACCGACAACAGGAATAGACGCGTCTACGATTTTTCTTATATGTTCCTCAAATTTAACTCCGCCCTCAAGTTTAACCGCATCGGCATGACCTTCTTTTATGAGTCTGCCTGCGTTCACAACTGCGTCATACACAGATGTTTGATACGACATAAACGGCATATCTGTTACGACAAGTGCATTTTTTGCACCTCTTGCAACGATTTTACTGTGATGTATCATATCTTCCATTGTCACAGACAATGTACTGTCATATCCCATAATAACCATACCAAGCGAATCGCCTACAAGTATTGAATCAACGCCTGCCTCGTCCTCAAGTTTTGCCGTTGTGTAATCATAAGCTGTAAGCATTGTAATTTTTTCACCGTCAGTTTTCTTATTTTTAAAGGTTACTGTTGTGTTTTTCATTCTATTCCTC
This sequence comes from Hominilimicola fabiformis, assembly GCF_020687385.1. NCBI lineage: Bacteria > Bacillati > Bacillota > Clostridia > Eubacteriales > Oscillospiraceae > Hominilimicola > Hominilimicola fabiformis. Next base: position 72,756 of record NZ_JAJEQM010000005.1, on the reverse strand, counting down.
CGTTTTTCATATCAAATATAACATTTGTCAGTTCTTTGTATAACTCTCTTGTTCTTTCATCAAGCACTTCAATATGTTTTTCAACAGTCGCCATGTCCCCTCTTGCCGCAGGTCCTGTGATTGCTTTTTCACAACCGACTTTAAGTATATTGTCCATATTGCACTTCATCAGTGTTGACAGTGCACTCTCGCTTTCCGACTTTGAAAAACCGCACTCCTGTAAAAGCTCCGTTGCCTTATAGCAAACCGATACGACAAAATTTGACGCAAAACACGCCGCCGCATGGTATTTGGCTTTATTTTCCGGTGTAATAATCTTAAATCTGTTACCGCATAATGAAAGAATTTCTGAAACAGTATCAACTGCTTTTCCGCCGCCTTCGACAGTAAAAAAAGCGTTTGATATTGCATTTAATGACGTATGCTTGCTGTTAAATGCCAGCATCGGATGAACACTGCAAACATTTTCACTGTCTGCACCTTTAAAAATTTCACTTGACACAGAGCCGCTGCAATGACATATAATTTTCTCTTTTAAATTCATATCCTTGATTTTGTTCCAAATCGTTTGGATATTATCATCATTTGTAGTTATAAAAATTATGTCACTATTATTTATAAGCTTTTCACGGCTGTAAAGCTCAAAATCTTCCGTATTGTTACTTCGTGACGAGAAACCGATTACATTTACGCCCTTGCTTCTGAAATAGTAAGCCAGACTCATACCGCATTTTCCCGCTCCGATAAATCCTATTGCGTTTATATTATCACCTCCGATAATATCACCGCAACGCACTAAATGTCAGGTGCAATTTTCTTCCGAAATACCGCCCATCAGTTTTATTTTATCATATTTTGTTTTGTATTACAATATTATTTCACTAATTAATATTATATTTTTTCAACAAAAAATGACTTAGAACAAAGTTCTAAGTCATTTGGTGCCGATGACCGGGGTCGAACCGGTACGGGAATTTCTTCCCACGGGATTTTAAGTCCCGGGCGTCTGCCAGTTCCGCCACATCGGCATACTTGTCAACAACATATGGAATTATACCATACTTTTTGACATTAGTCAAGACTTTTGTACGAAAAAAGATTAAAAAAGCAAGTCTGTTTTTATAACAGACTTGCTTGATTTGTCATTTTATTTAGCCTCTGTTGTAGGTTCCGCCTCTGTTGTAAGTTCCGGCGTATCCTTTGGCTGAATAACCATTTTATCAATCTTATCTTGGTTTACCTCTACCTTGATACCCAATTCTTCAGCTTTCTTTTCAAGAGCCTCTTCTTGTTTCTTTGAAGTAACTGCCGACTGAACTGCTGATTTATTGTTTTCCAAATACTCACCGAACTTTGAATCCGATTCGTCTATCGGTAATCTTTTTATGATGTGATAACCGTAATCTGATTTACACATTGTAATTTCGCCCGGCTCGATTGACTTTGTCGCATCTTCAAATTCAGAAACCATTTCACCGTCTGTAAAGAAGTATCCGTCTTGATTTGATTCCATACCCGGGTCTTCATTGTATTCCTTTATAAGTGCATCGAAATCTTCACCGTTCTTTGCTCTTTCAAGAATTTCGTTTGCTTTCTTTTCAGCCTCTGCAAGCTTGTCTTCATCAAGATCTGCACCTGTCGTCATATCCTTTGTTGAAATAAGAATATGCTTTGCTCTTAAATAATTATCTACGAAATACTGCTTAACTTCATCATCTGTCGGTTCTGCAACGTCAAGCTGATCCATTACCTGCTGTGAATATGTTGATGCCGAAATAATTGTTTCAATTATATCATCATCAACACCGTACTTTTTAAGCAACTTATCGCCGGCTTTTTTACCGCCCTGTTGAGCCTTAAAATTTGAAATAGTGCTTTTAACTTGTTTAGCCTCATCGTCGGTTAGAGTTATATCCATTGCCTTTGCAACTTCTTTTAGAAGATATTCTTTCTTTAGATTATCAACTGCGGCGTCTACGTCCTCTGTACCCATTCCGTAATTTGCAAAGAAATTAACCGCACCTTCCGTAATATTGGTATCGCCTATTTTCATAACAGTTTGACCGTTTCCCGAACAACCTGCAAGCAGCATTGCACCAATCAATGATACACTTGCTATTTTTCCAAATCTGCCAAAATTCATAATTATATTCCATAGCCTTTCTGCCCACAATTATTATATTCTAACGCTTATCAGCGGGCAGATAAGTCGTTATATTCGTTATATGTTTAACACATACAACACATATTAGTATATTCCTTATTGACGTTTATGTCAATAGATTTAAAAAATTGTTTACAAAAAGACCATAATTTTTCTATCAAAAAAGACCATAATTTACTTATGATCTTTTCAGGTATCATTCTATTTTATGAAAGCATTAATACAACTTCAAGCACAATCACAATCGCACTTAAAATGCTAAGCACGGTTACACCGAGAACGCATTTCTTTTTAAGTTTTACAAAACTCGATTCAAGTTCTGAAATTGTATTTTTTGTATTAAGTTGTGTATTCTTCAAATCGAACACACTGTCATTAAGTTTTGAAATCGAATTAAATGCTTGTTTAACTTCCGAAACACTTTTCGCTATTTCATCAACCGAATTTTTAATCTCGGAATAATTATCCTTATGTTCTTTCATTCTTTCGTTATCTTGAACATCAATAATATTCAACTTTTCCGAAATATCTTTAATCTTCGATTTCAAGCCGTCAATATCCTCTGACACATTTTGAATTTTGCTTTCAACATCATCAAATCTGTCTGACATTTCAGATACAGAAACAACGCTTTCGCGAATGTTATCAAGCTTATTGTCAATCTTTTCAACCGAATTTTTAACGGTATTCTTAACTTTTTCCTTTATACCGCTTTCGTCAACGGCATTTTTAATATCTTCCTTAATATCCTCTGCCGTTTTTACAACCTTTTCAAAAGAATTATCTTTCTTTTTTTCTTCTTTTTCGTTTTCAGCCTCAGTTGTATTTTCGGCTTCTTTTTTAGCTTTAAATTCATCAACCTTGCTTACAACCGTGTCTTTAAACTTTCTTGCACCGTTTTCAATGTCACCGGCTTTTTTCTTGAATTTATCGATAACACTTTGAATATTAATCGTTTCGTTCAAATTAATTCTTTGAGTGTTTTCAACAGGCTCTGCGTCGGCATCATTATCTGTTTTTACATCGACATTTTTCAAAAATTCTTCATATTCCTCGTCAGTGCCTGTGTAAAAAGCGTCCTGACCGTCATATGATTCTATGTTCATTCCCTTTTTATCCATCTTGTCACCCTTATTTCCGTGAAATTTCTTAGCAATATCTCTGCCCTTTTCATAGGCATAATCAAAAAACTTATCAAATCTACCGGACATATAATTAATCCTCTTCTGTTTCAGGTTTTTTAGCATTTATTATAACAACTTCATCATCGTCATAACTGTCTGTATCGTCTGAATTTACGTTGTAAATTCTTTCACCGCACTTTGAGCAGTACACATCATCAGAATGATTATACGCACCGCATTTCGGACACTTTACGTTTTCTTTAAGCTGATAAAGCTGTTCTTTAAGCTCGTTAACTTCCTCCGTCATAGCGTCGATTTTACCGAACTTTTCTTCCATATCGTCAATCACTTCGCCTGTTGATTTATAATTTTCATATACAGACTTACCGATTTCGGTATAGATGTCCTTAATTTTGCTTTTCGTTTCGCTTATTGAAAACTTTAATTTTGTTTGGTTTACTATGTTGTTTGTTTTCTCAATGACTGTTTTTGTCACCTGCACCGCGCTGTCCTTAGCTTTGTTTGCGTGTTCCTTTATTTTATCAAATACTTCTTCCATTTTAAAATCGCTCCTTCCTAATTTATTATATGCCGATTAAATTAATTATTTATATTATAACATAAAATGAGTGCTTTTATATGACATTTTCATTATTTTTTCGTTTCACAACAAATTCTGACATTACGTTATTTTGAGTAAAAAGGAAAAGGGGCTACCTTTCGGTAACCCCCCGTTGATTGATTATGGAATACAGAACTTTATATTCCGAAATCAATTATATACCTATTTCCGATAAATTTCAACAATTAGTTTACACCTTTATAAGCGTCTATCATAATCTGTTCAATTTCCTTAACAAGCGGCAACTTCGGATTTGCAGTTGTACACTGATCCTCAAAAGCCTTGTTTGCAATGTCAGGAACATTTCTCATATAAGTTTCTTCATCAATTCCGCATTCAGAGAATGACAACGGCTCATTAACTTCTTTCATAAGGTCTATAACCGCATTTATAAGGCTCTGTACGCCCTCCTCTGTTGTTTTTGCAGGAAGTCCCAAGAATGCTGCGATTTCAGCATACTTTTCATCTGCGATGAACTTCTTATACTTAGGGAATGACACAAACTTTGAAGGTATTGACGCATTATACTTAATTACGTGCGGCAACAATACTGCATTTGCTCTGCCGTGAGGAACGTGATACTCACCGCCGATTTTATGAGCGATTGAGTGATTTAGTCCCAAGAATGCGTTTGTAAATGCCATACCTGCCATACAACTTGCATTGTGCATTTTTTCTCTTGCCTCTGCGTCCTCAGCACCGTTCTTGTATGCTCTCGGAAGATACTTGAATACAAGCTGAATAGCTTTCATTGCAAGACCGTCTGTGTAATCCGACGCCATTACAGATACATATGCCTCAAGTGCGTGTGTAAGCACGTCAAGACCTGTGTCGGCAGTTGCTGATTTCGGAAGTGACATTACAAACTGCGGGTCGATAATCGCAATATTCGGTGTTAGTTCGTAGTCTGCAAGAGGATATTTCATATTATTCTTCTTATCCGAAATAACCGCAAAACTTGTTACTTCACTACCTGTACCGGAAGTTGTCGGAATAGCTACAAGTTGTGCCTTATTACCCATCTTAGGGAACTTAAACGCACGTTTTCTTATATCAAGGAAACGAAGTCTAAGTGAATTAAAGTCTACATCAGGGTGTTCATAGAACAGCCACATACCTTTTGCGGCGTCCATTGCACTGCCTCCGCCAAGTGCGATAATTACGTCTGGCTTAAATTCGTCCATCATCTGTGCACCGCGTTTTACTGTTTCGATTGACGGGTCAGGCTCTACATCTGAGAAAATTTCACAATGAACGTGCTCCGTTCTCTTTCTTAGGTAATACAAAATCTTATCCACATAACCAAGAGAAACCATACCCGGGTCTGTTACGATAAATGCACGAGTGATATTCGGCATTTTTTCAAGGTACTGAATTGAATTATGCTCAAAATAAATCTTATCCGGAACTTTAAACCACTGCATATTTACTCTCCTCTTAGCCACTCTCTTCTGATTTATAAGGTTCACCGTTGTAACGTTACCGCTGACACTGTTACCGCCGTAGCTACCGCAACCAAGTGTAAGTGACGGCATATTTGTATTATAAATGTCACCGATTGCACCGTGTGATGACGGTGAATTTACGATAAGACGGCTTGCTTTCATTGTTGCAGCATACTTTTGAATTACATCTTCATCATTTGCGTGAATAACAGCCGAGTGTCCCATACCGTGGAACATAACCATTTCTTCTGCTCTGTCGATTCCTTCTTCTGTTGAATCAACGATAAAGTATGCAAGTACCGGACTCAACTTTTCTCTTGAAAGTGGATATTCAGGACCTACGCCGTCAAGTTTTGCAAGAAGAATTTTCGTACCCTCAGGAACTTTCACTCCCGCTTGCTCCGCAATCCATGTTGCAGGCTTACCTACAATTACAGGGTTTACAGCACCCTTTTCACTGTCGATGCAGTAATCACTAAGCTTTTTAATTTCATCAGGCTTTGCAAAGTAGCAGCCGTATTTCTTCATAAGTTTTTCAAATTTTGGTGCGATTGCCTTATCTACGATTGCGGCTTGTTCAGACGCACAAATCATACCGTTGTCGAATGTTTTTGAAAGGATAAGGTCGTTAACCGCTTGTTCAAGGTCAGCACTCTTATGAATGTAGCAAGGTACGTTACCCGGACCGACGCCAAGTGCAGGCTTACCTGTTGAGTATGCCGCCTTAACCATTCCGCTGCCGCCTGTTGCAAGAACTGTTGCAACACCCGGATGATTCATAAGTGCGTTTGTTGCCTCGATTGATGGGTATTCAATCCACTGTATACAGTTTTCAGGCGCACCTGCCGCAACTGCCGCGTCAAGAACTATCTTGGCAGCCGCCGCACTGCATTTTTGAGCACCCGGGTGAAAACCGAAAATAATAGGGTTTCTTGACTTAACGGAAATCAAAGACTTAAACATTGTTGTCGATGTAGGGTTTGTAACAGGTGTAACACCACATACAACGCCTACAGGCTCTGCTATAATTTCGTAATCTTCAAGGTCGTTTTCAGCAATAACGCCGACTGTTTTTTCATTCTTGATTGAATGATAAACATATTCTGTTGCAAACATATTCTTTGTTATTTTGTCCTCATACACGCCTCTGCCTGTTTCCTCAACAGCCATCTTTGCAAGCTCCATATGCTTGTCAAGACCTGCAAGAGTCATTGCCTTTACGATTGCGTCAATCTGTTCTTGATTAAGTGCCATAAATTCGTTCAAAGCTTTTTGTGCTTTTGCAACGTAGCCGTCAATCATTTCATTTACGTTAATCTCTGCCATAATAATTCCATAGCCTTTCTGCCTACGGGTTGTTAGTTTTTCTTTACATCTTATTGTAGGCTGATAAGATGTTTTTACAGAAGACTCTGTTTTGACATAGTATGAAATCTTCCGAATTTTTATTATTGACTTTGTTTATTTAGATTGATAAATTTTTATCGTTATTTATTTATCAATCTTTACAACACTATTATACGAGATTGTTAAACTTTTGTCAATAGTTTTTTTGATATTTTTATTCTTTGTAAGTTTTTCATATATAATTCATTACTTTCTTATTTAAAACAAACAAAAAAAGTATTGCATTTTCAGCAATACTTTTTATATACAGTCTTTTATATACTTTCCAATCTGTTTATCGACTCGGTATCTCCTACAAGCACAACAATATCGGTATCTTTAAATTTGTATTCGGGTTCAGGTGAAATATTCACCTTACCGCCGTTATTACTCTTTATCGCAACAATATTTACGTTATATTTTTTACGAACAGACAATTCCATAATGCTCTTGCCTATCCATGTGTTCGGTACAACAGCGTCCACAATACTGTATTCGTCCGACAATTCGATTATATCAAACAATCTGTCCGAAACAAGTTCTATTGCGGCTTTAACGCCTGCCTCCTGTTCGGGAATTATAACATTATCCGCACCGACTTTTTTCAGTACGGTTTTGTGCATATTATCCTTTGCTTTACAGACAACCTGCTTAACTCCCATATCTTTTAGTGCAAGAGTTGTAAGTACGCTGTCCGTTATATCGTCACCGCCGATACACACGATTGCACAATCCGAGTTTTTCACTCCAAGTTGTTTTAACAAGCTTTCGTCTTTTGCATCGGTACAAGCCGCTCTTGTTACCAAATTTGCAATAGCGTTTATTTTATCCATATTTTTGTCTATCGCAAGCACTTCATAACCCATATTAAAAAGTTGAGTTGCAACAGATGTTCCGAATCTGCCCAATCCTATTACTGTAAAAGTTTTCATAACAAATCCTTAGCCTTTCTGCTATCCGACAATGAAATTACATTCCGGATACCTTATATCATTAGTTTTTCTGATGCGAGTCATAAACACAACGCTTATCGTCATAATGCCCACTCTGCCGAAGAACATATATACAATAAGCAAAATCTTTGTAAATGTGGACGCGCTCCCCGATACACCGACCGAAAGACCGACCGTACTGTATGCCGACGCCACTTCGTATATCGAATTTATCAAATCTTGATTATCAATATAACTTATAAGCACCGAACCGCCCACAACAAGCACAAGCCACAATACAAGCAATGCCATTGCTTGAAGAATAGTCGTGTGAGCAACTCTTCTGCCGTGAATAACAACATCAGATTTGCCACGCAATACGGAAATCAAAGTCATTATTACAAGTACAGCCGTTCCGAGCTTTACGCCGCCCGCAGTCGAGCCTGAAGCGCCGCCTATCATCATAAGCACCGTTCCCCAAGCCTTTGACAAGTCGGTTAAATTATTCTGTATAAGTGCGTCAAATCCGGCCGTTCTTGTTGTGACCGACTGAAAGAATGACGCCAATATTTTCTGACCGACACTTTCAGCACCGATTGTATTTATGTTGCCGTATTCAAGAATGAAATACACAAATGTACCCACGACAATAAAAAATATCTGTGCCAAAATTATTACTTTTGAATACACGTTAAGTTTTTTCCACGATTTTTTTGCGATAATATCCTCCCACACAATAAAACCCAATCCGCCTATGGCAACAAGTATCGCAAGCGTACAAAGTACAAGCGGATCGTGTCTGTATGAAAGCATACTTTTTCCGTCACCGATTATATCAAATCCCGCATTGCAAAATGCCGATACGGAATGAAATATACTAAACCACATTCCTTTAAAAAATCCGTATTTCGGTACAAAACGTATTGAAAGCACTATCGCGCCCAACAATTCTATAATTCCCGTTATATGCAAAACGTGCTTTGCAAGTTTGACTATTCCCTCAAGGCTTTCCGTACCCATTGTCTGTGCTATAAGCATTCTGTTTCTAAGTCCGATTTGTCGGTTTGAAACTATAAACACAATACAAAGTATCGTCATAAATCCCAAACCGCCGAGCTGAATTAAAAATAGTATCACAGCTTGTCCGAACAAGCTGAAATATGCACCGACATTTATAAGCGTAAGCCCTGTTACGCAAGTTGCGGACGTTGTTGTAAACAATGCCGACAAAAACGGCGTCACAACTCTTTCTTTAGATGAAATCGGCAACATTAAAAGCAATGCTCCTACAAGGATAATCAACGCAAATCCAAACGAAATACGCCTTGCCGTATTTATTCTTTTGTGAAATAAAATTTTTCTGATAATATTCATAATTTATTTGCTTTCTCCAAAAAATACTCAAAAATCACATCTTCCGATGTAATTTTCGGAGCTGTCGTCAGACTCTTTAAGTTCGTTTCCACGCATACGGCGAAAACAATATAAGTATCGGATAAAATTCAAGTCTGCCTACAAGCATACCTATTGACATCACTATTTTTGACAATGCCGAGAAATCGGCAAAACTTCCTGTCGGGCCTACCAATCCCAATCCCGGACCAATGTTGTTCATTGTCGCAATTACGGCAGTAACCGTTGTTGTAAAGTCCTTATTATCAAAGCTGATAAGAAGAATTGACACAGCCGCAAACAACATATATACAACGAAATATCCCAACACACCGTTTACGATATTCTTTTCAACCGTTTTGCCGTCAACCTTAACCGAAAATACACTTCGCGGACTTACCGCTTTTTTTATTGAGTGAGTGGCTGTTTTCATAAGTATAATAAATCTTGTAACTTTCATACCGCCGCTTGTTGAGCCTGCACACGCGCCGACTACCATCAATAATACAAGTATAATCTGCGAAAGCATAGGCCAACGCACAAAGTCGGCAGTTGAATATCCCGTCGTTGTCATAATTGACGACACTTGGAAGAATGAATATCTGAACGCTCTGCCAAATCCGTGATACATAGGCATAATATTAAGCGCAATAATTACCGCTGCACCTATCATCATTCCTATATACCACTTAACTTCATCATTACTCTTTATCTGTGAGAATTTTCTTGCAATTATCAAGAAATACACGTTAAAATTCAATCCGAACAACATCATAAATATACCGATAACATAATCGATATATGCACTGTTATAATACGCAACGGAACTATTCTTTATTCCGAAGCCTCCTGTACCGGCTGTGCCGAACGTATGGAGCAAGCTGTCAAATACAGGCATACCGCCGAACAGCAAAAGCACAAATTCAATGACCGTAAGCGCTATATATATTCCGTAAAGTATTCTAAGCGAAAACTGCCATCTGCTTGCAAGTTTGCCTACAACAGGTCCCGGCATTTCCGCTCTCATCATATGAGTTGTTCTTGTATCCTTTGACGAAAAAATCGCCATTGCAAACGCAAGTACACCCATACCGCCGAGCCAATGAGTAAAACTTCGCCAAAAAAGCAAGCTCTTGTCAAGTGCCTCGACATTTGTAAGTATAGATGAACCGGTTGTTGTAAAACCTGACACCGTTTCAAAAAAACTGTCCACAAAACTCGGTATCTGACCGCTGATATAAAACGGCAGACAACCGATTATTGATATTACAATCCATCCTATCGCAACGATAAACATTCCGTCACGTCCGTAAAGGCTTTTATTTTTCGGCGCTTTTGCAGATACACAAAGTCCGATTAATACGGATATTACTATCGGTATTACATACGCCAAAGCTATTGACTCACCGTAAAGCAAAGACAATCCCAAAGGTGCAAGCATTGTTGCCGCAACAGCTACAAGTATTCGTCCTACGGAATATGCTATCATCCTATAATTCATATCTTTTCCTTTCGTAACCGCTATGCAAGTATATCGCCGAGTGTGGTAATATGATGTGTTGTCACAATCACAACAGTATCACCGACTTCAAGTTTACTTTCACCGTCCGGCAGCATAATCTTGTTATTTCTGAGAATTGCTGCAATCAAAGCATTACGTTTCATCTTAATCTGTGAAAGTGACTTTGAAGTAAGCTCGGATTCTCTTGTAACTCTGAATTCCATAGCTTCAGCTTTATTGTTTACTATTCGGTAAAGAGTTCTCATTTCCGTATCCTTTGCCGATTTCATAGCTCTTGCATAACCGATTATAATATTCGCGGTTATATTTTTAGGCGTAACGATACTGTACACGCCTGTGTTTTCCATAAGCTCCGCAAATGAAAGACGGTTTACCTTTGTTACAATCTTATCGACAAATCTTGACTGCGAATACATTGATATAATCATATTTTCTTCGTCAATACCCGTCAGTGCAACAAGCGAATCAACTCTGTCAATGCCCTCTTGTGCAAGAACGTGCTTATCTGTTCCGTCGGCACACACAATATCCGCTTTCGGCAAATGCTCGGTCAATTCCTTGCATCTGTTCATATTGTGTTCTATAATTTTAACCCTTATGCCGCTTTCAAGAAGCTGTTTCGCAAGATAAAACGATATTCTTCCGCCGCCGATTATAATTGCGGTTTTAACCTTTGTGTTTATAACACCTATCTCATGCATAAATTTCGCAACATCTCTGTGAGATGCGGTTATGTGAAGTTTATCTCCGCTTTCGATAACAAAATCACCGTTCGGAATATACACCTCATTACCGCGTTGCACCGCACATATAAGAAGTTTTATCTTAAACTTTTTGTATATCTCAAAAATAGCTTTTCCGCAAAGTGCGTTATCCGAACTGATGTTAAATTCAATAAGTTCAATTCTGCCTTTTGCGAAAGTTTCTGTTTTGATTGCTGCAGGAAAACGAAGTATTCTCGATATTTCGCAAGCAGTTGCGTATTCGGGATTTACTATAAGATTTATTCCGAGAGCGTTACGCATAAAATCAAGCTGTTTAAAATATTCTCTGTTTCTCACTCTTGCAACACATCTGTCCGCACCGAGTTTTTTAGCCATAACGGTGCAAAGTGCGTTAAATTCGTCATTTTCCGTAACGGCAATAAATATGTCTGCCTTGTTAGCCTCCGCCTCGCGCAAAGTTTCAAGGTCAGTACCGCTCCCGCATACGCACCTTACATCATAATCATCTTGAATTCGGTCGCAGATTTCACTTTTAATATCAATAAGAACTACGTCATCGCCCTCATAATTAAAATCCTCTACAAGCTTTCTTCCGACCTTACCGCCGCCTACTACGATTACATTCATTTTTCTTCTCTTTTCTCCCGCGTCATAAGCAATAATACCGCTTCTCTTGCATTTCTGCCATTGTACAAAATATTATAAGCTTCTTCAACAATAGGCATTTCAACATTATATTTGTGTGCCATTTCATATGCCGCCGTTGCGGTGTTTACACCCTCAACAACCATATGAACGCTTTCCAAAGTTTCCTTTAAACTCTTGCCTTGACCCAAAAGTATTCCGGCACGTCTGTTTCTCGAATGCATACTTGTGCAAGTTACAATCAAATCACCTACACCGCTAAGTCCCATAAATGTCTTTTCATTTGCACCCATAGCCTTGCCGAGTCTTGCAATTTCAGCAAGACCTCTTGTCATAAGCGCCGCTTTTGTATTGTCGCCGTAACCAAGTCCGTCACTTATTCCCGCACAAAGTGCGATAACGTTTTTAAGTGCTCCGCCAAGTTCAACACCTATTATATCGGTTGAAGTGTACACTCTGAACATATCTCCCATAAACACGTCTTGAATAAATTTAGCCGTATCAATATGCTCCGACGCAACAACATTCGTTGTAGGAAGTCCTCTTGAAACCTCCTCTGCGTGTGACGGACCGCTCATAACAGATATATCCGCCTGCGGAATTTCTTCTTTATACACCTGTGAAAGACGTAAAAGTGTACCTTCTTCAAGTCCCTTTGATATATTTACTATTTTCTGTCCCTCTTTAACGTGCGGTGAAAGCTGTTTCGCCGTTGTTCTCGTTGCCGGTGACGGTGCGGCTGTTATAATAAGCTCCGCTCCGTCTGTACATTCAGCCATATCGTGACTGCAATAAATTGTATCCGGAAATTTCACTCCCGGCAAAAATTCTTTGTTTTCTCTGTCTTTTTTCAGTCTGTCCGTTTCTTCCTGTATCCACGACCATAAATATACATTATGTCCTCTTGAAGATAAAAGTATCGCTATGGCAGTTCCCCAACCGCCTGAGCCAATTACTGCAATTTTCATTTTACTTCTCCTTTTTTTGCTCCAAGTTTGTTTTCCGTACCGCTAAGTAATCTCTTTATATTTGCATGATGTCTTGCTATTAAAAGTCCGCCGATAATAACAACGCACACAAGCTGAATTACATCAACGTTCTTTGTAACAATCATTTTAACGATTTCTATAACTATGTACATTGCACCGCCCAAGATTGAACCGAGCGATACATACCTTGTTACTGCCATAACCGCTATTGCAACAACAGCCACAATAAGTCCGACTTTCCAGTCAAGCATTAACACAACGCCCAGCGAAGTCGCAACGCCTTTGCCGCCTTTAAATCCGAAGTAAAGCGGAAAATTATGACCGAGAATTACGCATACACCTGCGACATAGCTTATAACAGGATATATTTCATCTGTACCCGCAATATTTTTTACAAGTCTTGATAAAAGTATCACGACTATGCCTTTTAACACGTCAAGCAACAGTGTTATAACACCCATTTTCTTGCCGTATGTTCTTAACATATTCGTTGCACCCGCATTTCCCGAACCACTTTCACGGATGTCCTTACCGCTCAGCATTTTTGAAAGCAGTATAGAAAAATTAACCGAACCGATTAAATATGATATTATTGCCGTCAAGGCAATTATTAAATATGTCATAACTATCTCCCATTACATTTTCTTTTCATTTTTCTCTCTTACGATAAACTTTATAGGTGTTCCCTCAAAACCAAATGCCTCTCGCACTTGATTTTCGATAAATCTCAAATACGAATAGTGGAACAAATCCTTTGAATTTGCGAATAAAATAAATGTCGGCGGTGCTGTTGCAGCCTGTGTACCGTAGTAAACCTTTAAACGTCTGCCCTTGTCTGACGGCGGCTGTTGCTTTGCCATTGCTTCGTTTAAGACGTCGTTAAGCATACCGGTTGTAATTCTTCTCTTGTGCTGCTCATTTACTTTCTTGATAAGTTCCAAAAGCTTGTCAACTCTCTGACCTGTCTTTGCACTGATGAATATAATTTCCGCATAAGACATAAACGCAAATTCTTCACGCACACGCATTGTAAAGTTTTTCATAGTCTTTGTGTCTTTAGAAACAATATCCCACTTATTAACCGCAAAAATACAAGCCTTACCCTGCTCGTGAGCATAGCCGGCAACCTTTGTGTCCTGTTCTGTAATACCCTCGTTTGCGTCAATCATAATAACGCACACGTCACTTCTGTCAACCGCCGCAAGCGAACGTACAACACTGTAACGCTCTACGTTTTCGTCAATCTTACCGCGTTTTCTCATACCGGCGGTATCGATAAACAGATACTTGTCGCCGTTCTTTTCGTAATGTGAGTCGATTGCGTCACGCGTTGTTCCTGCGATGTTACTTACAATAACTCTGTCCTCACCTAAAATTTTATTTATAAGCGACGATTTACCTGCATTCGGTTTACCGATTACCGCAACTTTAATTTCATCCTCGTCATCTGACGTATCTGCGTCCTCAGGGAACAAGTGAGTAACTTCGTCAAGCAAATCACCTACACCCAAACCGTGAGTTGATGAAATAGCAATCGGATCGCCAAGTCCCAAATTATAAAATTCATAAAATTCAAACGGCGGATCGCCTGTATTGTCAACCTTGTTTACGGCAAGCACAATCTTTTTCTTCGCCTTTAAAAGCATTTGTGCAACGTCCTGGTCATTTGCCGTAACACCGTCTTTTACGTTTGTCATAAGCACAACAACGTCTGCCATTTCAATGGCAAGCTGTGCCTGACGGCGCATTTGTACAAGGATTTCGTCCTTTGACGCAGGCTCGATACCGCCTGTATCGATAAGCGTAAAGTGCTTGTCAAGCCACACTGCGTCAGAATAAATTCTGTCACGCGTTACACCCGGTGTGTCCTCTACTATACTTATTCTCTTTCCTGTTATCTTATTAAACAAAGTCGATTTTCCGACGTTCGGTCTGCCGACTATCGCTACCAATGGTTTCATATTCTTCTCCTTTAAAATTCAAGTTCTTCTCCCAAGATTTTCTCAATAAATTCATATCCGTCATTTATGACAGGCTCTATCTTCACATTCAACGCTTTTTCAACGTCTGATACAGTCAAATCATCAAGGAAAATCCCGTCTTCATCTCTCAGCATACTGTGCGGAATAAGCATTATATCCCCTATAGGCTTGTCTTTAAGCTGGTCGATTATATCTCCGCCCGTGACAAGTCCCGAAACGTTTACGCCTCCGCCGAAAAAGTTATTTTTTATCGCATAAACAGTTATCTTTACGTCTGTCTTTTCCATAAGACGTTCCGACAAACCCGTTATAAAAGATGCCGCCGCCTCACCTGTTACAAGAGTTACATTTCTGTCATACTTTTTGTTTTTCACAAGTTTAATTGCCGAATCAAATTCTTCTGCCATACTGGCAATCAATCCTACACCGTTTTCAAGCTGCGGAAAACCCTCATACACTTCTACGTCAGGTATAGGCAATTCCGCATTCAAATAAAATTCGTCAGAAAGATAAATTAGCCTTGTTCCAAGTTTATCATACAGTTTTTTCTGCCAAGTCTCAACTTGTTTTATTGTTTGTGCGGAAGTTTCCTTTGTAAACGGTTTCAGCGGATAAAGTCCGTCACGATAGCGTGTAAGACCGACAGGAACGATTGATACACTGTTTACATTTGGGAACAGTGCCGCCAGTTCGGATATTGACCTGTCAAGTTCCTTGCCGTCATTAATTTCGGGACAAAGCACTATCTGACAGTTCATATAAATATTATTAGCCGCAAACTTTTTCATTATGTCATAGCACTTACCCGCAAAACGATTATTCAGCATTTTACATCTAAGTTCGGGATTGGTTGCCTGAACCGATACGTTAATCGGCGAAACACGCATTTTTATAAGTCTGTCTATTTCTTCGTCTGACATATTCGTAAGCGTTACATAGTTTCCCTGCAAAAACGATAATCTCGTATCATCATCTTTAAAATAAACCGTTTCACGCATACCCTTAGGCAACTGATCTATAAAACAGAATATACACTTATTTCGACAACTTTGTGCCTCGTCAATAAGTCCCTCTTCAAATTCAATACCTATGTCGTCGTAATCATTTTCAACCGTTATAACTTCGGTAGTACCGTCCTTTTTCAGTATTTCAAGAGTAACTTCATATTCGGCTGTAAGATAGCGATATTCCAGTATATCGTGAAAATCGTGTCCGTTAATGCTTATCAGCTTATCCCCGACTTCAATTCCGGCATCTTCCGCGATTGAATACGGTTCTATATATTTAATTGTGGTATTAACTTTTCTCATATTTTTATCTCCGCATTATTATCCAATATGTATTATTACACAAACACAGAAAAAAATCAAGGCATTTGGCAAAAATAAAGACAACCAATGTAATCAGAGATTGTCTTATCTAATGTTTATTCATAAATTATCCATACTTTTCTGCCAATACCACACCCAAAATTATCAAACCACCGCCGATATACTGCACCAATCCCATTGTTTCGCCCAGGAATATCGCACCGAGTATTATTGAAGTAATCGGTTCAAATGCTGATACTATCCCCGCGGTTGACGCACCCTCACAGCGTACTCCCACTTGAAAAAGCGGCACTGCTCCAAGCGTTATAATAAGTGATATAGCCACCGACAGTATCCATGCTTTATAATCCATTTCCGCAAACACCAAGCTATCAGTTGTCAAACCGAAAATATATGTGCCGATACTCATAATAATCATAAGATAAAACGTAAGTTTTATATAGTCCATTTCGTCAAGTTTGGAACGATACATATAAACGACATAAAAGCTATAAAATATTCCCGACAAAATCGCAAGTATCACGCCGATTTTATCGGCTGTATTATTAAGGTCAACAAACATAAACATTCCGAGCGTAACAAGCATAACCGCAAGAAGTTTTATCTTCTTGATTTTTTCTTTGTACACTACCGCCGAAGTTATTACGATTATAAGCGGATATATAAAATGGAGCGTCGTTGCAAGTCCTGTTGAGATATAGTCATATGCGGCATAAAGTGAAATCATTGAAAATGAACCGCCAACCACACCAAGTAGAATTATATCTATAAGCTCTTTTTTTGTAAGTTTAAACGACACCTTTCTGAAAATCATTATAAAAAATAAAAGCGGCAGCATTAGGAATGTACGCAAAAAAGTAAGCGTAATTCCGTTTGCTCCGCTTTTGTATGCAAATTTAGCCAGTATCGGTGCAAATCCGTAAATAAATGCCGATAAAATCAAACAAACTTTACTCTTTGACACCGAAATCCCTCCATAGAATAGGGCGTTAAAGTGTTTCAAGCTCCTTCGCCCAAATTTGATATGAGGCGTCAGACGGCATTCGCCAATCGCCTCTCGGAGAAAGAGCAACACTTCCTACTTTCGGACCGTCAGGCAGGCACGAACGTTTGAATTGCTGTGCGAAAAATCTTCTGTAAAATACCTTTAACCATTCAAGTATAACTTCTCTGTCATATATCCCATCAAACGCAACTTCAGCCAATCTCAGTATCTTTGACGGCTTTGAACCAAAACGCATAAGATGATACAAAAAGAAATCGTGAAGTTCATACGGACCGACAATGTGTTCGGTCTTTTGGGATATTTTTCCGTCTTTCGGCGGAAGAAGTTCGGGACTTACAGGTGTATCCAATATGTCCTGTAATGTTTTCTTCAATATATCGTTATTTGTACGTTTAGCCTCATAATCGACAAGGTAGCGAATAAGTGTTTTCGGAACACCCGCATTAACGCCGTACATCGACATATGGTCGCCGTTATACGTTGCCCAGCCGAGTGCAAGCTCGGACATATCACCGGTACCGATTACCAAGCCGCCGCTTTTGTTTGCAACATCCATAAGAATTTGAGTTCTTTCTCTCGCCTGAGAATTTTCATATGTGACGTCATATACATTCGGATCGTGTTCTATATCCGCAAAATGCTGATTTACCGCCGCTTTGATATTTACTTCTTTTAATGTAACACCAAGCGAATTTGCAAAATTAACCGCATTGTTATACGTTCTGTCCGTTGTACCGAAACACGGCATTGTTACCGCAATTATATTTTTCCTGTCAATATTAAGACTGTCAAACGCACGCACGGTTACCAAAAGTGCAAGTGTAGAGTCAAGTCCTCCGCTTACACCCACAACAGCCGTTTTGGCATGTGTATGGTCAAGTCGCTTTTTAAGTCCCAGTGACTGAATTGAAAGGATTTCTTCACTGCGTTTTTCACGTTTTTTGTCGTCTGACGGAACGAACGGCTGTTTATCGACATAACGTGTTATTTTAGTGTCCCCGATATTCATATCAAGTTTTACACTCACATATTTTTCACTGCCGACTATATTATAGGTATTGCTCTTTTTTCTCTCACCTACAAGTCTTTCCAAATCAAGCTCGGTATATACACATTCGTTGTTAAATCTTTTACTTCTTGCCAAAATCGTGCCGTTTTCGGCAATCATATTATCACCTGCGAATACAAGGTCAGTCGTTGATTCGCCGTATCCCGCATCGGAATAAATATAACCGCAGTAAAGTTTTGCAGACTGACTTTTTACAAGCATTTCGCGGTATTCATCTTTTGCAATAACTTCGTTGCTCGCAGAAATATTTGCTATAATCGTTGCACCTGCAAGTGCGTGGTTGACCGACGGCGGCATAGCCGTCCACAAATCCTCGCAAATTTCAACCGCAAGAACAAAATCTTCACACGCATCTGTTTTAAATAATATATTCGCACCGAACGGCACTTCTTCACCGTTTATATTCACATATGTCACTTCATTTTTACCGGTCGTGAAGTGTCTTACCTCATAAAATTCAGCATAGTTAGGAATATTGAGTTTCGGAACAAGACCTTTTATGTGTCCCCCGTTTACCACTGCGGCACAATTATAAAGTGTCTGCTCCGCAACGTACGGAAGTCCGACAACGGCGGTTATATCAACATTTTCGGTTGCTTTTGCTATTTTGATTAAGCTGTCTTTTGCACTGTCAATCAATATTTTCTGCAAAAACAAATCACCGCAAGTATATCCCGTTATGCAAAGTTCCGGAAATACTATAAGCTTTATATCATTTTGAGCCGCGTCTTCGATTGCCTTTATTATATTTGATGTATTATAATCGGTGTCCGCAACCTTTATATCAACAGTTGCGCTTGCACATCTTACAAATCCGTCTTTCATAAATCAATTTCCTTTCTTTATTCTGTCCCAATAAACTTTTGCCGACTGTTCGGTTTTATTGTCCCCAAAATCGTAATATTTAGTGTCCCTAATGTTATTAGGCAAATATTGCTGTTTGACATAATGATTTTCATAACTGTGCGGATATTTGTACTCTGTTCCGTGACCGAGTTTTTTTGCTCCGCCGTAATGCGAATCTTTCAGATGTTCCGGTATATCGCCCGTATCCATACTCTCAATATCACTCAACGCACTGTCTATCGCCATTATTGCCGAATTTGATTTCGGTGCGGTTGCAAGTAAAATAACAGCCTCCGCAAGCGGTATTCTCGCCTCAGGGAAACCAAGCTGCAACGCACTGTCAACACAAGCTTTCACGACCGATATAGCCTGTGGATATGCAAGTCCTATATCCTCTGCCGAAATAACCAAAAGTCTGCGGCAAATGCTCGGCAAATCACCTGCCGAAACAAGTCTTGCAAGATAATGAACTGCCGCATCCGGATCTGAACCTCTTATTGATTTTTGAAACGCACTTAAAATATCATAATGGCTGTCACCGTCACGGTCGTAACGCATAGCTTTTTTTTGCGTTGCCTGTACCGCCGTGTCAAGCGATATGTGTATTTTTTTATCTTTGTTTGGCGGTGTTGCAATAAATGCAACTTCAAGCGAATTTAAAGCCTTTCTCACATCTCCGTTTGAAACGTGTGCCATATGCCGTATTGCGTCTTTGTCAACGGTTACGTCAAAGCCTTTATAATCCGACTCTTTTAATTCTTCAACCGCTCTTTCAAGTGCCTTTTCAATCTCGCTCGGCTCAATCTGTTTGAATTCAAATACAACACTTCTCGAAAGCACCGCATTATACACATAAAAATACGGATTTTCCGTTGTACTTGCGATAAGCGTTATCTTGCCGTTTTCCATAAATTCAAGCAAAGACTGTTGTTGTTTCTTATTAAAATGCTGTATTTCGTCAAGGTACAGCAGTACTCCGTCCATTGCCAAAAAGCTATCAAGCGTTGATACAATATTTTTTATATCCGCAACGGACGCAGTTGTCGCATTAAGTCTATGCAAAGTTTTACCCGTTTTTTGAGCGATTATGTTTGCAATGGTAGTTTTACCGACTCCGCTCGGACCGTAAAATATCATATTCGGTACTTCGTCATTTTCGATTATGTTTCTTAAAATTTTTCCTTCACCTATAAGGTGCTTTTGTCCGACAACTTCATCAAGCGTCTTTGGACGTATTCTATCAGCCAATGGTGTTTTCATTGTGATTCTTTACCTCTTGTATAAGCTTATTAACTTCTTCCTCCGTAACCGTTGTCATTCCCGAACGCTTACATTCTTTCAGCTTTTCGGCATATTCTGCGGCTTTATCGTACTTGTTAAGTTTCATTGCAATCTGTATGCCGTGATAAAAGCCCTCGACAAAGTTAGGTGCCGACCCGACAAGTTCATCAGATATTTTTTCTGCTTTTTCATATTCGCCTTTTCTGAAATAACAAATTGAAAGATTATCTTTTATGTCCCTGTCATCACTGTTGTAATCATAAGCTTCTTCACAAAGTTTTGTTGTTTCGTCAAGGTCATCGTTTCTAAGTAATTTAAAATAGCCAAGCATACCGTAAATACTTGAATTTCTGTAACCTTCGTTCATCATTGACTGTGCATCCTCAATCGCCTCGTCAAGTCTGCCTTGCTTATAGTAAACCATACATCTTTGTTGCTTTGCCAAATTCTTTTTTTCCGGTGCAAGCCCTTTTACTCTTATAATCGGATCAAGAACTTTTTCCGCTTCGTCGGCATAACCTGTACGTAAAAGCACATATGCGTAAGACGATTTCAACTTTACATTTGCTCTGCCCGTTTCACACGCCTTTTTATACCACTCTCTCGCACGGTCCTCGTCACCGATTTCAAATGCTTTGTTGCCGTTTATCGCATAATAGGTCGGCAAAAAATTATATATTCCCACACCTATAGCCACAATCGCAACGGCTATTCCAAGAAATACATTAAACTTAAACGCTACAATAATTATAGCAAGTGCAATAAGAACTGCAATTAAATTCATAAAAATCGTACCTTTCTTTATAAAAATCAAGAGGCTGCAAGCAGCCTCTTAAAATAGTAGTCAAAACCGCTATAGTTTTGTCTTGATTAATATTCGGCAGTACCGACTGTTCTTGGGAACGGAAGTACGTCACGAATGTTAGAAACACCTGTAATATACATAACAGCTCTTTCAAAGCCAAGACCGAAACCTGCGTGTTTGTTTGTTCCGTATCTGCGAAGGTCAAGATAGAAATTATAATCTTCTTCCTTAAGACCAAGTTCTTTCATTCTTTCAACAAGTACGTCGTAATTTTCTTCTCTCTGGCTTCCGCCGATGATTTCTCCGACGCCCGGAACAAGCAAGTCCATAGCCGCAACCGTCTTTTGGTCATCGTTAAGTTTCATATAGAAAGCCTTGATTTCCTTCGGATAATCTGTTACAAACAACGGACGCTTAAATACCTGTTCTGTAAGGTATCTTTCGTGTTCTGTCTGTAAATCGCAGCCCCATTCCACCTTATTGTCAAACTTAACCTTACCGGCTTTTGAATCTTCGATAAGTATATTTACAGCCTCTGTATATGTTACATGAGCAAACTCACTGTTTACAACGTGGTTTAGACGGTCAAGAAGTTCCTTGTCGATAAATTGATTGAAGAACTGCATTTCTTCGGGAGCATTTTCAAGACAATAGTTAATGATATACTTTAGCATATCCTCTGCAAGTTCCATATCGTCTTTTAGATCTGCGAATGCGATTTCAGGCTCAATCATCCAAAATTCAGCCGCATGACGTGTTGTATTTGAATTTTCGGCTCTGAATGTAGGACCGAATGTGTAAACATTTCTAAATGCCATACAGTATGTTTCAACATTAAGCTGACCGCTTACCGTAAGGTTTGCCTGTTTGCCGAAGAAGTCCTGTGAATAATCAACAGTTCCGTCATCATTCTTAGGGACGTTGTTCAAATCAAGTGTTGTAACTTGGAACATTTCGCCCGCACCCTCGCAGTCACTTGCAGTGATAATCGGAGTATGAACGTATACAAATCCTCTCTCCTGGAAGAATTGGTGAATTGCATACGCAATCATTGAACGCACTCTGAACACTGCCGAGAATGTATTTGTACGCGGTCTTAAATGAGCGACTGTACGCAAATATTCAAAGCTGTGTCTTTTCTTCTGTAACGGATAATCCGGTGTAGATTCACCGTCGATTACAACGTTTTCAGCCTTTAATTCAAACGGCTGTTTTGCGTCCGGTGTAAGTACAAGTGTACCTGTTGCCGTAATTGCAGCTGCAATGTTTAGCTTTGAAAGTTCCGCAAAGTTATCAAGTTTATCCGACTCAATTACTATCTGCAAATTCTTAAAAAATGTACCGTCATTTAATTCGATAAAACCGAAATTCTTTGAAATTCTTATGTTTCTTATCCAACCCGATACTGTTATTTCTTTTCCCCCAAACTCATCCTGTTTTCTGAACAAGTCTTTTACAACTGTTTTCATAATCTAAATAATGATCCTTTCAATAGTTATTAAATATAGTAGCTCTGTGCCACCGCTTCGCCTTTTAGGCACCTCCCCTTAAGGAGAGGCTTATTATAGTAGCTTTATTCCTTTTTCTTCGCAAGTCTTACGCATATCGTCCGGCCATACAGATGCCTGTACTTCGCCGATATGAGCCTTACCAAGCATATACATACACAATCTTGACTGACCGATACCGCCGCCGATTGTATAAGGAAGTTCCTTATTAAGAAGTTTCTTATGGAAATCAAGTTCAAGTCTGTCCTCACAGCCTGCAATCTTAATTTGCGAAAGAAGTGAATCTTCGTCAACTCTGATACCCATGCTTGAAAGTTCGTAAGCCATATCAAGAACAGGATAATAAACAAGAATATCACCGTTAAGCTCCCAATCGTCATAATCCGGAGCTCTGCCGTCGTGTCTTTGACCCGACTTCAATTCTTTACCGATTTGCATTAGGAATACCGCTTTCTTTTCGCGAAGAAGTTTATTTTCTCTTTCTTTCGGTTCAAGATCAGGGTACATATCCTCAAGTTCTTGCGTTGTTATAAATGTAATTTCCTCAGGGAAATTATTTTCAATACCGCTGAACTTTTGGCATACTCTGCTTTGAGTCGACTTCATAGCGGTATATATACGTTCTACAAAACTCTTTAAAGTTTCAACAGTTCTGTCTGACTTATTTATAACAGCCTCCCAGTCCCATTGGTCAACGTACATAGAGTGAAGATTGTCCACTTCCTCATCACGTCTTATGGCGTTCATATCTGTATACAAGCCCTCACCCGGATTAAAACCGTATCTGCCGAGAGTCATTCTCTTCCACTTTGCAAGTGAATGAACAATTTCAAGTGTAGCACCGCCGATACAAGGTGCATCAAAACTTACAGGACGTTCAACTCCGTTAAGATTATCGTTAAGACCTGTTTCGGGACGTACAAATAACGGTGCTGAAATTCTCTGCAAATTAAGTGCAGAAATTATTTCATGCTGAAATGTATCCTTTATAAATTTAATTGCTTTTTCCGTTTCGCGTCCGTTAAGATTTGATTTATAGTTTTCGGGAATTATTAGTGACATTTTTTATTCTCCTTTATCAATTATTTCAATATTGTCAAGCGTCTGTTTGAAATTCTGACGTATGGCATTAAGATATTCTTCACGGAGCTTTGCACGCTCCGTCATTTCCTCAGGCGTCAACCCATCGGAACTTCTTGCCTTTTTCGCAAGTTCATTTATTCTGTCAATTTTCTTCTTATCCAAAAGATTTACCTCCCCAAGAAAATATCACTACTACTATTCTAACCCATTTTGAAGAAAAATTCAAGTAAAATATGGGACAATGTGCAAAATTAATATATTAGTCATAATATATATTACAAAACATTGAAAGGAGGCACTCACAATGGGCGAATGTTGTGGAAACGGTTGTCAAAGAGGCGGTTGCGATTTTGATCTTGATATGATTATTTGGGTTCTTATTATTATCGTTATCGTTACTTGTATGTGCAACAACTAATCTTACATCAACTCCACTTTCAAAATATCAGTGGCAAACAGCGGTGCTTTTTCGGAAG
This sequence comes from Hominilimicola fabiformis, assembly GCF_020687385.1. Lineage (NCBI taxonomy): Bacteria > Bacillati > Bacillota > Clostridia > Eubacteriales > Oscillospiraceae > Hominilimicola > Hominilimicola fabiformis. Next base: position 48,423 of record NZ_JAJEQM010000005.1, on the reverse strand, counting down.
CACCGCTGTTTTGCGGTATAAAAACATATTTTTAAGTATTATTTTTATTTTTTGAATAAAACTATTGACAAATGATATAGTATACCGTATAATGAATATATGAACAGTTATTCATATATTCAAGTATGGAGGTGCAGATATGAAAAAAAATAACGATAGTAATATTGCGGAAGATAATAAAGATGTCTGTTGTGAAAAACATGAACATCATCATGAACACGAGGACCATTGTGGTTGCGGTCACGATCATCATAAACACGAGCACGAGGCTCATTGTAGCTGCGGACATGAACATCATCATGAGCATGATGACCGCTGCGGTTGCGGTCACGACAATCATCACGAGCATGAAGACCATTGCGGTTGCGGTCACGATCATCACGAACATGGCTGTGGCTGCGGATGCGGTTGCGAACATGGAGAGGAAGATGAAAAAGTTCTTACTATAAGACTTATAGCCGGTGCAATACTTTTTGCGGCAGGTATCGTAACAGAAAACGTACTTTCTTCCCCATTGATATCAGATATTTTATTTGTAGTCGCTTATATTGTTCTTGGCTATGATATAGTTTGGAATGCGATTAAAAACATATTCAAAGGACACTTATTCAACGAAAACTTCTTAATGAGTATAGCAAGTATCGGTGCATTTGCTGTCGGTGAACACCCTGAAGCAGTTGCCGTAATGCTGTTCTATCAAGTCGGCGAGGCATTGCAGGAACGTGCGGCACAAAAGAGCCGTAATTCAATTACGGAACTTATGGATATTCGTCCCGACTATGCCAATACAGAAGTAAACGGCACGATTACAAAAGTTTCTCCGTCTGAAATTTCAATCGGAGATATTATAATTGTAAAACCGGGCGAAAAAATTCCTCTTGACGGTACAATAACTTCGGGCGAAACATATCTTGATACAAAAGCACTTACAGGCGAAAGCGTACCGCGTAAGGCTGTTACTGGTGATACTGTATTGAGCGGAAGTTTGAATACAGGCTCACCTATATATATTAAAGTAGAAAAAACATACGGCGAAAGTACCGTTTCAAAAATTCTTGATATGGTTGAACACGCTCAAAGCAAAAAAGCAAAATCGGAAAAATTTATTTCCGTATTTGCTAAATACTATACACCGATTGTCGTTGCACTTGCGGTAATAGTTATGTTCGTTCCTCCCATGTTTCTCGGAGATTTCAGAACTTGGATATATCGCGGACTTATGTTCCTTGTGGTTTCTTGCCCTTGTGCATTGGTTGTATCAATTCCGCTTGGTTTCTTTGCCGGTATCGGTTGTGCGTCAAAGAACGGTATTCTTGTTAAGGGCAGTAACTTCATCGAAAAGCTTGCTAAACTTGATACTGTCGTATTTGACAAAACAGGTACTCTTACAAAAGGTGTATTCGCCGTAAAAGACGTATATTCTGTTATCGACAAAGACGAACTTATAAAATATGCCGCTTATGCTGAATTTTACTCAACACACCCTATCGCAGTATCGGTTAAAAATGCTTACAAAAACACCGTTGACACTGCAAAAATCTCAAACTACACAGAAATTTCCGGTATGGGTATCAGTGCAGATATAGACGGTCATAAAGTTTTAGCCGGTAACGGCAGACTTCTTGAGAGCAACAATATCTCTCATGAAAAAGCAAAATCACACATCGGAAGTATTATATACATTGCAGTTGACGGAAAATTTGCCGGATATATCGTTATATCTGATGAAATCAAAGCTGACAGTAAAGCTGCAATTTCAGCATTGAAACAGCTTAATATCAAATCTGTTATGCTTACCGGCGACGTAAAGAAAAACGCCGATTATACCGCAGAGCAGATTGGTATTGATAAAGTTTATTCGCAGTTGTTGCCACAGGATAAGGTTTCAAAACTTGAAGAAATCCTTTCTTCTAAAAATCATAAAAAGAATGTTGCATTCGTCGGTGACGGAATTAACGACGCACCCGTACTTATGCGTTCGGACGTCGGTATTGCTATGGGCGGTATCGGTTCGGACAGTGCAATCGAGGCGGCTGACGTTGTTCTTATGACTGATGAACCTTCCAAAATTGCCAAAGCATCTAAAATCTCCGCAAAAACTATGTCGGTTATAATCCAAAACATTGTATTTGCTATCGGCGTTAAAGTTCTTGTTATGATTTTAAGCGTACTTGGCATAAGCACAATGTGGCTTGCAATTTTCGCTGATGTAGGTGTATCATTGCTTGCGATTTTAAACTCACTTCGAGCATTATATTACAAAGATTAATCACATATCCCCATATAGGAGATGTCAAAACAAAAAGTTTTGACATCTTTTTTTGTTGTATTTTACAGTATTTACGGCATTAAAAAAATATATTTTAAAATTTTTTGGAATTTTTTTGAAAAATCTCTTGATTTTATTAACATTTTATGGTAATATACTTTACGTAATGGAAAACATTTACAAATAGTAGACATCATATTAACTTTATACAATAGGAGGACTTACTTATGAACAACAATATCTCTGTACTAATAGCAGATGACAACGAAGATTTAGCAAAGGAATTATCATCATACATAGGTGCAAAGCCTAATATGACAGTAACGGCTATTGCAACAGACGGTGAAGAGGCTTACACTCTTATTTCTCAAACCAGACCCGACGTTATAATTCTTGACCTTGTAATGCCGAAACTTGACGGTATAGGAGTTTTAAAGCGTATGCAGACTTTGACATTTGATAAAAAGCCTAAAATCATAGTTTATTCCGTTTCATCAATAGCAATTAAAATGGCTGCGTCAGTAAGTCCTTTAATAGACTACTGTCTTTTAAAACCGCAAAGCAACGAACGTGTATACGAAGTTATTCAAGATTTAACATCTGTTCCTATGGTTAGCGCAATACCGCTTTCACACAATATAACAGCTCAAAAAGCCGAAGAAACAGACCTTGAAACTATCGTTACAGACTTCATTCACGAGCTTGGTGTTCCGGCACATATTAAGGGTTATCAATATATCCGAAGTGCAATAATGATGGTTGTTGAAAATATGGACCTGTTAAACTTCATCACTAAACAGCTTTATCCCGAAATTGCAAAGGCATATAATACCACCGCCAGCCGTGTAGAACGTGCAATCCGCCACTCAATAGAAGTCGCTTGGAGCAGAGGTAAGCCTGAGGTTATGAATGAAATTTTCGGCTACACAATCCACACAGGCAAAGGCAAGCCGACAAATTCAGAATTTATCGCAATGGTTGCCGACAGAATCAGACTTCAATTAAAATAATAAAATATATCTTCTCTCAAAAAAAGTATCCTCTGTTGAGGATACTTTTTTGTTAATTTTCTTGAACTGTTGTTTCTCCGCCGTCTGTTTCAGGAATGTCTGTTTCCTCTGTTGTCGGTACTTCTGTCGGCTCAGGTATCGGAGCTAAAGTTGGCGTTGGTGTTGATTTAGGTTTATTCTGCAAATCGTATAATCTCATAATAGTTGAGATTGACTGTTCATTTGTATAATTTGATTTAGGTGAGAACATATCATCGCCCATACCTGTCATTATCTCGGCTTTGTTCATCTGATAAACAGCCTCTTTTGCCCACTCGCCTATTTCTTCATCATCGGCATACTTATAATCCGACAATTTGTAATCCTCATAGAAATCGTTATACCCCATATACTGTGCTGTCTTATACAAAAGCATCGACGCCTCTTCACGCGTAATCGAATTATTAGGTTTAAATGTACCGTCCTCATAACCGCTTATAATTCCTGCCGTACCCAAAAGCGAAACTTCTTTTCTTGTTGTATCGCTGAATTTGACATTCTGCTCTGTCGGCAATTTATCCTTTGCCTTTAGCATATTTGCAAGAATTATGCAGAACTTTTCACGCGTCATATTGTCCGTATACACAAGTGTATCTTTGTATCTGTACGGTGCAACATCAAGCGAATACGCTCTCTTAACTTCTTTTTCTGCCCACTTTGACGGCTTTGATTTATTGAATGTTATATTTGCAAGCGGCATACGATGATTATAGTTCTCCCACTTCTGACCGTCTGCCGACTTAAATCTGTTTCCGTCTGCGTCCTCAACATAGTAATATCCGTCATAATAAACGGCAAGCTGAATAAGTTTATCAAATTCATACTTATCTTTTATTTTATAATTTTTGTCAAGATAGTAAATTGTCTTTACCTTGCCCCACTCTGAAGTGTAGTAATAAGGACAGCCGTCCCATTCAATCCATCTTAACATATATCCGGTATTTGTTTTCAAAAGTTCGTAACTGTCATAATTACCGTTTATAATATCCTTTACTTCCTGCGGCAATTCGTCCCTTACTTCCGATGCCAAGACACCTGTTGTAATCGGTCCTTGCTCTGCTCTCGGTTCATCGACATAATCTTCGTAATACTTATCAATATGACTTTCATTGCATACTCTGAATGAATTTCTTATACCGCCGACGTAATTTATAGGCAATACCATATTAATCGAAAATTCCTTTTCACTGTTTGCCGGAATTAATACACTTGCCATTGTATCTTTTTTAGCAGGACTTGACTCGTCTTTCAAAAGACCGCTGTGCTTGCCGTTTTCGTCCTCAACATACACCGCAATATTGGACGAAGTTTCGGCAACGTATTCAAAATACTTATCTTTATTCGTTACGTTCTTAACTTTTAAATTATATGCCTCTGTTACGCAATAGTTGCCCATACTGCAACCGTAGCCTTGATTACTGCGTTTAACGGAAAGTTCATAATTGGGAACATAGTCCTCTCTGTTGTACCAAGTTGACGCACCCGGATATTCCGCGGTATCACTGTGATACGGATCCCATATCCATAAATTATTTTTTTCTTTTTCCTTTACATTAGAGCCGTAATAATCAAGTTTTGAATCATCTTTGTATGTCAAAGTAAGCAAGTCCGACTGTACAGATATATCTTTCGACCAAATATCGTCCTGCGGATTAAGATTGGTGCACCACGCGTCCGTAACATAGCCGTCAGGCTGATATTGATTAAATACTTTGTTTTTTATATACTCACCGTCTTTGTATGTATTGTCAATAGTATATTCAAGGTCAACATTAACCTTTGGAAGTGAATCGGCAATACCTTTTTCCGTTCTTGTGTATGAATATTTTCCGAACTTTGCATTCGGGTCAAAACTGCTTCTGTCCTTTAGTTCATCACCCGTTTTGAATGCCGCAACATTAAAATTCATTTTGCCGTAATTAAGTGATAATTCTCCAAGTATCTGTGACGGCTTGTGATAGCCGATACTTGTGTAATCGTCCATATAGTCGCTGAGCCATATTGTTTCGCCTTTTTTCAGTTCAACAGTTACAGGCTCATATGGCTTTGCCTCGTATAACCAAGCACCGTTTAATTGTGACAGGTTTACACCAAGCATTGACGCAAGTCCGTTAATGCAACCGAATTTGTTTGTTTCTTTTGACCACGTTCCGTCACTGAATATAAACGACTCGTCCTCAACAGCCTCAAAAAAGGCTTTGTTTATAGTTATTTCACTGTCCTCAACAGCTGTAAGTTCAACATCAACTTCAATTTCATATCCTGCACCGTAACCGCCGTTACTGTCAGTGTAATTTATATGACAAATAAGAAAGTCATATAAATCCGGTTCAAGATTTTCGTTGTTCATAATATATGACGGCGGATTGTCGTCACTGTTCATTAAGTCTTGATTTCTGATTGCTTCGGGATTGTTGCAGTAAATCCACTTGCCTTCACCTTCAGGCGTAAATGTCATATCTGCCGCCGATGCACTTACCCCCAATGCACAAAGCAATACTATAATTGCTAATATTTTCTTCAATTCCTCGTCCTCCTTTTGTATATTTATATTTATTTAGACGTTAAATAATTCAATTTTGTTCCATTTGTTTCCGTAAAAAAACGGAACATCTCAGTTCCGTTTTTTGTGTGATGTGTATTTTGTGGGTTGTCAAGTGTGCCAATCGCAGTAAATTGCGACCTCGACGTCCCCTACTTTCCATCTGTTATCTTTTCTCTATTCCCTCTTATCTGATACTCCGTTTTGGGCGACCAATGATCGCCCCTACAAACTATAGTGAATACTGATAATCGACACCGCTCCGTCACTTCGTGACGCCTCTCCTCAAGGAGAGTCTTTTAGGCTCCCATCGAGGGGAGCTGTCAACGCAGTTGACTGAGGGGTGGCATTTCAATAGAATTATATCTCTATTTTATTCTTCTGTTTCTTCGCTTTCTTCATCATCACTGTAATAAAGCTCACCTGCACGCATCATTTCAATCATATCCCATACAGTATATTTGCCTTCATCATCTTGTGTTGAAAACGGTACAAGAATATCATCTTCGCCCATTTCAAGAGTTTCCCAAATTCTTTGAAGATTCGGCTCAATATCTCTCTTTTTAAGCTTATCCATTTTTGTTGCAACAACTATCAAATTCGTATGATAATGGCGAATCCAATTTGCCATTGTTATATCGTCCTTAGTCGGCTTATGACGGCTGTCAACAAGCAATATCGTCTGCACAAGCGGTTCACGGTTTGCAAGATAATCCTCCATCATCTTGCCCCACTTTTCAGTTTCGGACTTTGAACGCTGTGCATATCCGTAACCCGGCAAGTCAACAAGATAAATTGTATCGTCGATATTATAAAAATTAATCGTAATTGTTTTACCCGGTGTACCCGATACTCTCGCCAGCGATTTTCTGTTAAGCAATTTATTTATCATCGAAGATTTACCGACATTTGAACGTCCGGCAAATGCAAATTCCATATAACCTGTCGTTGGGTATTGGTTTGGACGTACTGCGGAAATTGTAAGGCTAACATTATGTATATTCATAATTTATATCATTCCTTTCTTCACTTATCTCAAAGCATTTTCAAGTACAGTATCCATACTCTTTACAGGTATGAAATTGATTTTGCTTCTTACTTCCTTAGGGACATCGTCTATATCGGCTTTGTTTTCGTTCGGAATAATAATATCGGTTATTCCTGCTCTGAATGCCGCAAGCGACTTTTCTTTCAAACCGCCTATCGGAAGAACTCTGCCTCTAAGCGTGATTTCACCGGTCATTGCAATATCGTTTCTTACAGGATTTTTTGTAAGCGCCGATACAACTGCCGTTGCCATTGTTATTCCGGCTGACGGACCGTCTTTCGGTACTGCGCCTTCCGGCACGTGAATATGTATATCCTTTGTTTTATGGAAATTTTCCGCAATACCGAGTTTTTGTGAATTTGCTCTTATGTAGCTGATTGCCGCCATTGCACTTTCTTTCATAACATCGCCGAGCTTACCTGTAAGTTCGACTTTTCCGCTTCCCGGCATAACGTTAACTTCTATCGACAGCGTGTCACCGCCTACCGACGTCCAAGCCAATCCTCTTGCAACACCTATTTCGTCCTGCTCATTCATTTTTTCAAAATGGAAACGTTCCTTACCGAGATATTCCTCAAGATTTTGCTTTGTAACCTCTATCGGTCTTTCGGTGTTTTCAAGAAGTTTCTTAACCGCCTTACGGCATATCTTACCTATTTGCTGTTCAAGTTTTCTGACGCCTGCCTCACGAGTGTAATATCCGATTACAGCCTCAATCGCGTCATCTGAAATTGTCAAATCATTGTCATCAAGTCCATTATTTTTCATAGATTTCTTCACAAGATAATCCTTTGCAATATGGAATTTTTCATTGCTTGTATAACCCGAAAGTTCAATGATTTCCATTCTGTCAAGCAACGGTCTTGAAACCGTATCAAGTGAATTTGCTGTTGTGATAAACAACACCTGTGACAAATCAAACGGTACTTCAATATAATGGTCGCGGAATGTTCCGTTTTGTTCATAGTCAAGCACTTCCAAAAGTGCGGCTGACGGATCACCTTTATAATCCGCACCCATTTTATCAATTTCGTCAAGCAAAATAAGCGGATTTTTTGTTTTTGCCTCTTTCATTGCCGCTATAATTCTGCCCTCCATAGCGCCTATGTAAGTCTTTCTGTGACCTCTTATATCTGATTCGTCGTGAATACCGCCGAGAGATATTCTGACATATTTTCTGCCGAGCGAACGTGCGATTGACTTTGCAACCGACGTTTTACCCACTCCCGGAGGTCCCGCAAAGCAAAGTATCGTACCGTTTTTGCCTTTTGTGTTCTGTCTTACCGCAAGATATTCAAGCACGCGTTCCTTGACCTTTTCAAGTCCGTAATGATCCTCATTTAATATCTTTTCAGCATTTTTAATATCAAAGCTTTCCTTTGACAGCTTGTTCCAAGGAAGGCTTAAAACAGTATCAAGATAATTTCTAATCACCGAACTTTCAGCCGACGACGGCGGCATCTTTGAAAACCTGTCAACTTCTTTCATAAGTTTTTCTTTCGTATCCTTAACGGTTTTCAATTTGTTTATTTTCTGCTTATATTCTTCTACTTCCGCCTTTATGCCGTCGGTATCGCCAAGTTCGTCCTGTATCACTTTTAATTGCTCGCGCAAAAAATATTCTCTTTGATTTTTGTCAATTCTTTCTTTGACTTTCTGTGCAAGCTGTTGCTCCAACTTCAATACTTCAAGCTGATTTTGTATTGTAATTATAAGTTTTTCCGCTCTGTCATATGAATCAAATTCAGATAAAATTTCCTGTTTTTCTTTTGTGTCAATTTCAAGACTTGCGGCAATCACATCACAAAGTTCGCCTATTTCCTCAATACCCATAACCGCCATAAAATTATCGGCTGTAAGTTTTGGATTTTGAGAGAAATATTCTTCGTAAGACTTTTTAAGCCGTCTTATATAAGCCTGTTTTAAAGGATGATTTTCTTCGTACAAATCGTCAAATTCCTGTACTTCCGCCTCAAAAAACGGTTTTTCGGAAATGAAATTTTCAATAATTCCACGTTCCAATCCCTTTACTATAACTCTTGTTATACCGCCGGGCATACGCATAACCTGTTTTATAACCGCAAACGTACCTATACTGTATATATCGTCAACAGTCGGTTGTTCTATTGTATAATCCTTTTGCGCCGCAAGGAATACTATTGAATCATTTTCAGCAGCACTTTCAAGTGCTTTTATGGACATTTCTCGTGCCGCGTCAAAATTAAGCGTCATATGAGGGAACAAAACCATTCCACGCATTGGCACTACCGACACACGTTTTAGTTCTTTTTCCAATCCGTTTTCACTCCTATAAGATTAATATTACTATTATATAATAATACTACTGTATTTTCAAGAAAAATTTTTAATATGCATATTTAAGCCATTTACCCTAATAATTTTATGTGATTATTTTTAATTTACCCTAATTATACCCTAACGATTTTAAAATGAGATGTTTAGTTTATTAATAGAATTTGTCATTAATTCTTCGTTACTATGAGCATACACCTTTGACAACATTGCTCCGTCAGTCCAACCTCCGATTTTCTGGATATCTATTGATGGTATATCTGAATGAATAGCCACAGTTGCAAATGTGTGGCGAAAATAGTGAGGTGTAAAACGTTCAAGTTTTATTCCATATTCTTTGTCAAGATAATTTCTTATACTATCAATAATTCGTTGAACTTTTTCTTGTGACATTCCTTTTTTTATTGGTTTTTGAAATACAAAATCTTCGTCCGTTAATGTCATTTTTCTTCCATGATATTTTTCCATTAGTATTGTTTTATGTTGTTTAAACAAACTTTGAACATCATCTTTAATGGGTATTTTCCTAATTCTATCTGTTTTAGGAGTGCAATACTCAACTATATATTCCTTTTTATCGTTATAATATTGAGTCAAAGTTGAATCAATAGTGATAAATTTAAAATCCTCATCAACATTTTTCCATCTCAAAGCGGATAATTCCCCGACCCTTATACCAGTTGTTAACATTAGTTGAAATAAAAACTTATCATGAATGCTATGTTCGGTTAATCCTCTGAAGAACCAATATAATTCATCATTAGTTAATGATCTTCTTATGTTAGCTGACTTTCCTAATCCATTTGTATTAATTGATTTTACTGGATTTTTTGTAATAATGTCCTCTTCTAATGCAGTTTCAAAACACGATTTTAATCTAGATATTGTATTTTTAATTACATAGTTAGATAGTTCTTTTTTATTTAATATATTAACAACGTCTGTAATATCGCCAACATTAATATCTCTTAATTTATTATCTCCTATATATGGTTTTATATGTACTCTATATTGAGATATCATTTGAGCATATGTCTGCGGTTTTACTCTTTCTTTTTTATATCTATTTACATAAATATCGAACCATTCATTCAATGTTATTTTATTGGGGTTAATTGCTCCGTTTCGATTGTATTCCTCCTCTTTTTTCACTTCATCAAGTTCACGTAATTTTTCTTTAAGTTTTTTCTGAACCTCTTGTTTTGTTTTACCATAAACACTTTGTTGCTTATTAGTAATAGGATTAGTATATCTTGCTTCCCAACTGCCATTGGTACGTTGTCTTATACTACCTTCGCCGTTGAATCGTTTTGCCATTTTATTTTCCTCCTTTTCTCTTTTTCACGTTGGCAAAACAAATCACTTTATTTGTATTACTATTTGATTACAATTATATCACACAATAATAACATCTTCAAGTGATTTGACCAATTAATACATATTTTCTTGTATGTATTTATTTAATTGTCCTTTATCTATAAACACTCTACGTCCAATATTAACTTTGCCGTAGAACTTTCTATCATTAATCAGCTTATCCAAAGTTGATAAGCATATATTCAAATACTGAGCTGCTTCTGCTCTCGATATCAATTCTATAGTTTCTTGCCCCTTATTATCCATTTAATTCCTTTCTTTATGTAGCACAATAAGTAGGATGCAAATTACACCCTACTCACTGTATAAAATAATTTACTTATTTGTACTTCCAAAACCACCGTTTCTCGCTTCAACGACATCATCATCAATTACAGTTCCATACTGCACGAAAATGCCCTGTGCAAATTTGTCACCACGATTGATTCTTACAATTTTATCTTCAAGCGAATTGTTTGTCACTTTGATAAATATATGACCTTCATTATCACTGTTTGAATAATCGCTGTCGATTATTCCTGTAAGGTTGTCCAACCATAGGCGATACTTAAATCCCAAACTACTTCTCGAATATATCTTCAACACCCAATTTTCATCTATTACTGCTCTGATACCTGTCGGTATTTTTATTGTTTCACCCGACTTTAATTCAAATGAAATTGGACTTTCAAAATCATAGCCAGCAGAGCCCTTTGTAGCCCTTGTAGGAGGCTTTAAAATGTCATAATAGTCTGAAAGCTGTTGATAGTCATACTTTGTACCAAAAGTGGCTTTCATATCGTTTATAAATTGGTCTTTGCTTACTTTCCCAAAAATAGCTATATCCCGATTATCTTCTGGTTTATCTAAAAAATAATGAACCAGTATCAACGCAATAGCTATAATAAGAAGAATTGAATTAAAAGTTGCTATCATATTTTTTATCATTCTTCCTTTCTGTCTTATTCAACTATTCTTCGTGCCGTAGCATAATCACTTCTTGCTGACAAGCTTGCAATTTTTACTACGTCACCTGTTTGAGGAGCGTGAATCATCATTCCGTCTCCTATGTACATTCCTACATGATGTGGAGATGAGCTATCACCGAAAAATACTAAATCGCCAGCAAGCAATTCATCTCGTGCCACATATCTTCCTTCATTGACTTGAGTGTAGGTTGTTCGGCTAATGTTTACACCTATTTGTCCATAGACATATTGAACAAGTCCACTACAATCAAACCCACTTGATGTTGTTCCTCCCCATACATATGGAACGCCTAAATATTGTTTTGCAGTTTCTACTGCTTTTTGATTTAAGGGTGTTGGCGTCGGTGTAGGACTTGGGGTTGGTTCAGGTATTGGTGACGGAGTTGGCTCTAATGCTTTCTCAATGACTTGTGTTGTATAGTGAACTGACCATACATCACTTATGTCATTCGTCACATTTTCGCTTATATTTGGCATTGCATATGAATTAATCATACTTGTCGCAAAAAATAAACTTCCTAAAACTAAACTTACGGTTCTTTTTCCTTTCGTTACTACCATTAAATTCCTTTCTCCCGTTCGGATATAGCAGGTATATATCCTTTACGTTGTTCTTTGAATGTTCCAACATTGACATCAATATCCAAATTTTGATATAATATATTTGTATACGCTACGAAACCACATCTTCGTTTCAGCATAATCCGTTTTGTAAGTGTATACAGAAAGAGAGGATACTGAATGTCAGATGTTTTGAACATTGCAGTGCAGTGTAACAGCCCTGAACAGCTTATTGCTTTAATAGCAATAATGATATTTGTTTTTGCCCTAACAGTCGTTGTACTCAAAGGCATTATCAGATTTACAGGGATGGTTCTCAGCACCATTTTGCATTATCATAATGCAACTGTGAAAATCAGTGGAGCTTCAGTTAACGCTGAGTTAGAGCTCCATAATTGATTGATAAGACCTCATTTTAATATGGGGTCTTATTTTCTATCTTCATAAAGTGAAGATAATTTATCTTGAACTTCCGTATCAAGATAATAATGTAGAAGCATTTCTTGATACGGAGTAAGATACACTTTAAATTGACTTTCTATGAAGTCTTTGATTCTGTTGTATGTTTTTATGTCTGTCATTTTAGTCACAATATAGAACAATCTTGTTTTGGGCGAGACTTTGTTTGACATCAATTACTCTTTGATTTGAACTTCCTCGCCATTTAAGAGTCAAATCTCTTTTCTCATCTATATATTCTCCGTCTACAACAATGTCACATAACGAAATAATCTTTTTTCGCATTTCATATAATCCATCAACATAACTTTCTTCTATATAATCAAAGTCATCTGATGAACAAGATTTATAATTCATAATACTTTCCCAAGAATATCCCGTATATAACCAAATTGTTTTATTTGGGAATAAGTTTCGGATTTCTTTAATGAGTTCATAGACTTCTTGAAGATTTTGGTCGGCTAAACATTCCCCGCCTAAAAAAGATATTCTGTTAATATATGCTCTATCAATCAATTGTATAAATCGTTCTTTTATTTGTGGCGTCCATTCCTTGCCGCCATTAAAATCCCAAGTATTAGAATTGAAACAATTATGACAATGGAATGGACAACCTTGAACAAAAAGAGACACTCCTACGTTTTCACCATTTGAAATATCAAGATTGCGGATAGAGGCATATCTCATTTTTCTTCCTCCTCAATATCATCTAAGTGAACATATCTTTCTTTTATTTCTTGGGTTCGTCCTCTTCCCCAAAAATTAGTTCCTATATAGCCACACGTTCTCCTTGCAACATTCATTTTATCTTTATTCCGATTATGACAGTTAGGGCACTCCCAAATTAGTTCTCCGTCTTTGTCAATAATTTGAATCTCTCCATCATATCCACATACTTGACAATAATCTGACTTAGTATTAAGTTCGGCATACATAATATGATCGTATATGAAATTCATAACTTCTAATACAGCATCAATATTGTTGGCTAACCCTGATGTTTCAATATAAGATATTGCTCCACCAAGAGATAAGGATTGAAACTCCGATTCTTTTGCGAGTTTATCAAATGCATTAATGGGTTCTCTTACAAATGTGTGGTAAGAGTTTGTTATGTAATTTTTATTTGTTATTCCATCAATGATACCAAATCGTTTTTCTAAACATTTTGCAAATTTATATGTTGTATTTTCAATCGGTGAGCCATAAATTGAAAATCCAATATTATGTTCTTTATTCCATTGAGTACATTTATCATTCATAAATTTCATAATTTGTATTCCCAAATCACGACCTTCTTTTGAATCAATATGGGATTTACCTGTCATATATTTAACACTTTCATATAATCCTGCATAGCCAAGAGAGATACTAGAATAACCATTATGAAGTAATTTATCTATTGTTTCACCCTTTCCCAAACGAGCAAATGCTCCATATTGCCATAAAATTGGAGCAACATCTGAAAGTGTTCCTTCTAATCGTTTATGCCTACATAATAAGGCTTTATGACACAATTCAGTTCTTTGTTCCATTAACTCCCAGAATTTATCATAATCACCTTCTGATGATAATGCCACATCTACAAGATTTAATGTAACTACTCCCTGATTAAATCTTCCATAGAATTTATATTGGTTATTTTCATTTTTGTACGGCGAAAGAAAACTTCGACAATTATGACTATATATTCCACTAACCTCAAAATGTTCACTTGATGTAGTAACATCATAACTGTACATAGTTTTATGGATAGGATTGATTTGTGTTACTTCAGATTCAAAATTATATCCTGATATCTCAGATTCGATATAATTGTCATATTTCTTCTTGCAAACAATATAATTTATTAATTCATCACACGGATAAAATTCAACTCTATATCTTATCGCATCAGGATTTTTCTTTGTATAATGGTTATGATAAATTTTTGCTGGCATTCCTAATGCCTGTGCCAAAGCCATTTGTCCTAATGCAAGCTCTTTGTTCGTAGAACCAATTTGTACGACTGAATATCCTTTTTCTTTTTTAAATGAATTAATATATCCATCCGCATCAATCATACCTGCCAAAAAGGCTAATTTTGCAGTATAATTCCAAGCGAAAACTTCATTTGGAATTCGCCTATTCGCTTTATTTATTCCTTCAAATTTTGATGTAAAATAATTTATTGCATATTGTAATCCGTTATTCTCATCAGCAATGGCACATAAGTCTTTATATGTACCCTTGATTCCTCGTTGTTGTAATATTGTTTTTGTAGACAAACCGAAATATTTTGTAAAGACCGTATTGAATTTTTCTTCAATTTCGTCTTCATCGCTTGCTGCAATAGAAGCAAATACATGATTATTTTGATAGCACCCATCACAAAGCATAAAACCTAATAACCATGCTTTATCCGTATTGAATAAGATTGTCTCTTCAGTGTATTGATTCGAATTAATTAGTAACTTGTCTCCTATTTTTAAATTAGAAGCTTGAACATTATTCCCACTTCTTAATGTCAATACATGATCGGTTGTACACAAAAGCCTTCTTCCGTTCGAAAAATTAATATCTAACCAATCATTTGATATATTTCGAATAATTCTTTTGGCTGTGACAAATCCTTTTTCTGTATCATAAATTTTAACATCATTTAAATCCATATATAGATTTGGGTTATCATTTGAAAACTGATGTTCAATGCGAAATGAATCTGATAATCTCCTCCACATTCTTTCAAATGATTCCACATATAAATTGTCTTTGATTTTATATGTAATAAGTTCCTTGCCGTCCACACACCCCATATTTGGGAAGCAATTTCCTTCTTTTAATTCTTTCATTTTCTTTTCGGAAATATAATCCGGCACCATTCTTTTGGCTGAACATCTAGCCGCAAGTTTTGTCAAATAATAATACGGAGAATCAGGACGAATATTATCTTCTTCAAGGACATAAAGTAGTTTCGGAAACGCTTGTGTGACATAAACGCCTACTTCATTTTTTAATCCCATCAATCTTTGTTTTAAAAATTCTTCAATTATCATTGCAAGTTCTTTTTTATACTCAGTAGTTTCTCCTAAATACATAAATACTGACAAAAAGGGACTCTGTCCATTTGAGTTTGACATGCTATTGCATTGATAGTTAAAGGTTTGTACTCCGTCAGACACTTCCTTTTTAGTATCTCTTTCAGCGAACATTTTACAATCTTCTTCTTTAAATCCCCAAGATTTATATTTATCATAGTATTTCTCATAACTATCTCTTACAAATGGGGCTAAATGTGTCAAAGTAATTGTTGCACCACCATATTGCATTGAAGTCACTCCAAGAATAATTTGTGTTGCTATTGTGCAAGCCGTTATAAATCTGTGCGGTTTTTCAATCATTACTTTATTGATACACGTTCCGTTTTGAAGCATATCTGCAAGATTAATTAATGAGCAATTTGTCATTGCATTCATACCAAAATAATCAATGTCGTGAAAATGAATTATCCCTTCGTCATGAGCTTGTACTATTTCTGGCGGAAGTAAAAACCTACGAGAAATATCCTTGCTGACTATACCCGCCATATAATCACGTTGTGTGTTTAAAACTTTTGAATTTTTGTTTGAATTTTCTGTATTCCAATATTCACTTTTCCCGTTTAATAGTTCCGTAATTTCTTCATCTGTTGTATTTTCATTTTCTCTTTGAAATTCTCGAATACTTCTATAACCTTCATATGCCTTTGCTGTGAGTCTTTGCTTTTTGGTGATTAGCTTATCATATACCATTGATTCTATATCAGATATACTTACTTCTTGTTTGTTTCTACATTCATCTTCAATTTCTGATGCTATGCTTTCGGCAATTTTAGGTTTAACAATACCTGAACCATTTTTCATTGCCTTTAATATCGCATCTGAAATTTTTGATTTATCAAAATTGACCTGTTCGCAATTACGTTTAATAACTTGCAACATCATTCCTCCTTTGACTCAAAGCTTTTAATCACATCATTTAACTTCATTGCAATCACACTCAAATCAGAATGTCTTGAATTCCTTATGATACAATCCCAATGTTGGTAATCAACATCGACAAAAGCTTCTTTGTCGTTTTTAATTCTTTCTTCAATCTTTTCTTCGCTATCCCCACGTTCTTCCATGCGAAGTTTACGTGTGGCTTCATTTGTTTCCACATATATAGCGAAGATCATTTTGTCCCTATATGTATCTTGTAGATGTTTTAACCCTTTTATATCTATAATATAAAAATCAGAATTATCGACTTGTGTTTTTGTCGCCCAATAATAATTATCATTAAAAAAGGTTTCTGCTACTACTTCATTATTCCCTTTATCTTTCTGATATTGTTCAACATTCGAGAATATATGATTTAACTTATCATTTTCATCATTTGTTCTCATTGGACGAGTGGTATTAGATATAACTTTTGTATAACCATACCTATTACACATATAATTTACAATTGTATCTTTGCCACTTCCACTTTCGCCAACTACACAATACAAGTTTTTTGTCATACGCATTTCTCCTTAAATTAAGCTATCATTTCGTTAATAACTGATTTTAGTTCTTCATCTATATCACCTTCTATCTCAACCTTAACCGGAGTAGACAAATCAAGACTATACAAACCAAGTATTGACTTACCATCAATTCTATACTTATATAATTCTTTGCCGTCCGCAATATTTCTACCACTACAAACCGTAACATCACCTATATGATGTTGGCATGCTACATTGAACTTCTTAATTTTTTCCATTGTATCTATTAAAACAATCGTTTCTATCATAGTAATTTTAATCCCTTTCTTTTCCGTGTTATATTTGCTATTGCTCTGTATTTTTTCAATTCTTCAGGAGAAGCCTGTCGAATGACGACTTCTCCACTTCTACTTTCAAATGCCCTACACTCACGCTGCAAATCGGCTTGTGCAAGTTCTCTCAATCGTGCCTTAGTTGCCAATTATTAAAATTCCCCTTTCTTATTCTGCAAGATAAACATTATAATTTCCTGTAATTGCATTCGATTCGCTATTTGATGAGGTCAATACATCAATCTTGTTACCCTTAATTGCACCGCCTGTATCACGAGCAACTCTGTAACCAATACCTTCTATGTAAACTTTTGTTCCCAACGGAATAACTTTTGGATCTACTGCGATAGCCCATCCGACTGACGAGTATAGATTATCTCCCATACAAGTTACTGAATAACCCCCATTTTCAGATGGCGAAGCAGTATAACCAGTGACATAAAAGTTTCCAAGATATGAACCTTTTACACCATCACTTGCAACTTCTTGTTTGTCCAAATCTTCTTTATTATCAACAAAATATGTACCATAGCAATATCCTTGAGTTTCGCCGTCCCAAACTTCATACCACTTACCTGTTTCATCAACACCTATGACTTGAAGTTCTGTTCCCCTTGGGAATACCTTGATTATTTCACTATCTTCTGTGCTTGGCTTGATTCGACAGTTCAAACCGTTTTGAGCAGAAACATAATGTGTTTCCCACTTTGTTTCGTCTGCACTTACGCTCATCATTCCTGTTGCCATTGATACAACTGCCATTACTCCACATATTACTTTTCTTAAATTTCTCATTGTTCAAATTCCTTTCTCATTCGTTTTCATAAGTTTCTTTTATACATTCATTACATCCAACAATCTCATTATTGAATATATTCTTATATAATACTTCTGCCTCTTCGTTACAAATCGGACAAATTATCGGAGAATCATCATAATCATATTCCCCATAGTTACCTGTCCTTGTAATCTCCATAGCTGAAATTGCCATTGGATCATTGTTTGAATAAATCATTTTCTATTTTTCTCCATTGGTTTAAAGATTGTTATTTCAACCTCATCACCATTTTTCTTTGTATCCTCCCATACATTTACGTTGTATTCCTTTTTACTGTCTTTCCATGGTACTTTATAAGTTTCACCGTCAATAGTAATTGATATAATATCTTTAAGTTCTTCAAGTTTATATATACAATCTTCTCTGTCAATGCGTTCATCTTCGCACAATGCATTATCGGACGGCTTAATCTTCATATGAACTTTGTTGACGTATCTCTTTATTTCTTTACCGTTAAAGTAAAGATTAGTAGAGATATTAATACTGGCAAAATCTTTCTTTGGAATATCTATTCCCTCATTACTTTTCTGAATATGAATCATATTATTTTTCTCCTTCTCTCATTTGTTTGAATTTGACTTCGCTAATAATTGGAATACCCAAACTCTTAGCGGTTTTATTTTTTGACGACACACTTTCGGTATCATTGTTGATTAAATAATCTGTCTTTTTTGTAACAGAACTTACAACTTTGCCACCATGGCTTTCAATCTCTTTAACTAATTCGGCACGATTAGAGTAGCTGATTAACTTTCCGGTAATACAAAAACTTTTACCTTGAAGTGTATCTACTGTACTATTCTCTTTTTCTTTTTCAAAAATGAACTCATTTGCTAAATCTAAAATATCTAAATTGTATTTTTTCCAATAGTCAGTCATAGACATAGCTAACTCAATCCCAATACCATCAATATGCGTAAATGCTTTTCTCTCCTTGTTTGACAATACATTAACAAATATATTAAAATCATTTTCACATACTTTTGAAATATCTTTGCTTGCGTTTTTCCCCAACAACGGAATGCTTAATGAATACAGAAATTGAGCCAATGTTGTATTTCTACTTTTCTGAATTGCTGATAATAGCTTTTCGACAGACTTTTGACCAAAGCCTTCAAGAGATTGAATTTGTTCTTTAAAATCTTCAAGATGATAAATATCTTTGATGGACTTTACATATCCAAGTTGAATAAATCTTTTTAGAGATGCTTCTGATAAGTTTTCAATATTAAGAGCATTTTTTGAAACTGCATGAGATAGTCTTTTTAATAACTTTCCCTCACAATATTCATTTGTACAAATCAAAACTTCTGAGTCATTGTCCTTCTTGATTATTGCCGGTTGATGACATATAGGACAATGTGTTGGGATTGGTATGTATTGTCTTTCTGTGGTGTGGTTATCTATTTCACCCCAACGAATAGCAGGAACGATGAGATTTGCTTTAAATACTCCGATTTTCTGACCAATCCAAGGATTTCCTAATAATTCTTTCATTATTGATATATTATGTAGAGTTGCTCTTTCAACAGTAGTACCTTCAATTTCTACTGGCTCAAATACCGCCGTTGGAGTTAATACTCCTGTTTTACCGATTGTATATTCAATATTCTTCAATGTGGTTTCTACTGAATCATTCTTAACCTTAAAGGCGATACCATTTCTGAAATGGTGGCTTGTGTTGCCAAGAGATTTACCATATTGCACATCATCAAATTTAAAAACAACTCCATCTTGTGGAAGGCATTCTTGTTCCGCAATGTCCAACATTTTATCTATTACTACCTGATAGTCCATATGTACGTTTTCAAACGAAACAACATCAAAAAATGGAACTACATCAAACCCTAATTCGCTTGCTTCTGCGAGTTGATTATGGAATGAAAGGTTCGTTTCATCGGCACTATCATTTTCGATAACTTCCCACGCAAACCAACTCAATCGTCTATCTTTTACAACTGACGTATCAAGACTTGATAATGTACCGGCAGAAAGATTACGACTATTTTTAAATTGTCCGTCTTTATTTATCTTGGCGAAATCATCAAGTGTTATCAATGCCTCACCATCAATAACATAAGTTCCTTCCTTATTAATATGTAACGGAACATTTTGAAATTGTTTTACTGCCTGAGTAATATCATTACCTTCTATACCATTGCCCCTTGACTCAGCTCTTACCAAGTCACCATTCTCATAAATCAATCTACACGACAAACCGTCTAATTTTATAGAAGCAACAAGAGGACGATAATTTGCAAACTTCTCAATTTCTTCGACTGAGTGGCATTTATTAAGTGATAGCATTGGTGTCTTATGCACTACTTTAGCGATACTATCCAATACTTCCGTTCCAACTTTTTGTGTTGGGCTATTTGCCATTGTTATATTTGTTTCTTCTTCCAATGAACGTAAATCTTCAAGTTTTGAATCAAATTCCGCATCGCTCATTATCGGCTTTGCCGTATTATAATAAGCATTTGCCGCATTATTTAATTCAGCAATTAATTCTTTCATTCGTGTTATTTTATTCATTTAACCCACCTTATCTATCCATGTTATCCCTAAATTTTCGCAAAAAATTAAAGCCTCCTCTTTGGTCTGGAAGATTTTATAGCTTCCACAACCATAGAATACAACATACATTTATATATTCTCCACCTCATCAGGAAATATCAATTCCTGTGCATACGGAAGTGTTCTCGCCCAATCGATGAATGACTTTGACCATTCTGTCAATTTGTGAAATCTTCTCTGACCTTTTGAACACATTGCCAAAAGATTTTCGTATGTCATTGTAACGGTTCTTGTCTGCTGCCACGCTGACGGCAACCATCTGATAAGTTCTTTCCAATATGCCTTATCCTTTGTTTCAAGATACTTTACACGCATACTCTCCAAAAATTCTATATGCTTGTCTATCACATCACCAAGTTTTGTGCCGTCATAATCAAGATCTGAATTGTAATCGTCAATTTCAAAACACTCGGCAGTAATAGGTGTTGACGCAAGTTTGTGCATTGTCGATGTGCTGTTTGCAGTTGTTCCTACTTTATATGTATCAAACTCCTTCCACCAGTAAAGCGGAGCAGTAATATCAACTGATACAAAAATCTGCCGCATAAATTTACGATGCTCACTGCCTGCTTTTATAAGTCTTTGTGCAAGATTCAAATCGTTTTCGCCGATTATAACTTCGCCGTTTTCTTCAACCGTATCGTTTTTATGCCATGATTCAAGAGCGTTTCTCATACCTTTAAGTGCCCGTTTAAAGCCGTAAACCTCTGTATTTTCAAATTTCATTTTATGTATTCTCCTTATTTATATATTTTTAAAAATGCTACTTATAATAGCCAAAATACCTATTATCCATATTGGACTAAATACCCATAACCATGACCACTGTATTAATCCAAGCACTTTTAATGCAACAAAAATAATTGTTAATATCTTTATTGTGTCTATTCCTGATTTTATGAAATTGTCTTCTGAACTCATATAATATATTCTCCTTTCTTTAACATACAATTAATCTTCATGAATAATAATTTCATAAATATCTTCTGATTTCATATATTCTTTTGTTTGTCGCTCTTGAATTTTTCGAAGTAACTCATCTACCAACGCCATATTTACACTATTTTCATATTCTTTCATAGAAGAATAACGCCAGACGCCAAATCCATTTATATAATTTCCAAGTTCATCTGTATCTTGCATTGGCATATATACATTACACGAACCGTCTTCATTTTCTCTTATGTATTCCGCTGGAAATAAATTCAACATATTTCTCCTTCCTTTAAAACGAAAGTTTCATTATTTAATCTTCAATTTTCACATTAAACTTTTCAGCAATGATCTTCTCCAATTTGGACACAATTAAATCAGAGATTCTAATCATTTGCCCAAACCCATCTAACGGAATTCCTTTTAGTTCTACCTTACTTGTATTTATAACATCTTGTAATATTTGTGCATATTTTATTTTTTCTATTTCTTCATTATAATTATCAGGAAGTATTTTGTTTATTTGAAATTTAAAGCAAGGGGCTCCCCATATATGAAAAACACATACAAATTCCTCGCCTTTATAACCAGCATCTTCTTTTGTCAGATGCTCAAATGTACAATCAGGAAGTGATTGTGCATTAATTTCGCCTTCTATAATCACCCTCTCAAGAGGTGTATAAGTTTTATCATCACTGTAACTATATTCTTTAATGCTACAATTAATATGACGAAAACAATATTCTTCAGCTTTCTTCTTCTCTTTGAATACGGCTTTTATTTCACTCATTGCATGGCTCGGATGAAGCCCCATAACAACATAAACTTTTTTCATATTTAGATGTTCTCCTTCTGTCATAATATTTCTACCACAATTCCAAAGATATTGTTTTTATTAATTGTTCCATTCACATGTCCATGATTGTTAGATATTTGATAACTAACACCATTTTTGATAGCAGAAATTTTATGTAAATAATAATTGCCCTTGACCTTACATAATACAATATCATTTTTCTTTAGTGGTGTATCTTTTGTCACTGGTTTGCAAATTACAGGTTGACCAGATTTAAGAATAGGGGTCATAGATTGTCCATATCCAACAACTTTGCAAATTTCACCATTCTTTAAATGTTCTGCCGTAATTGCATTTTCTTTTCCCTCAAAATCATAATTGATCATTTTAATAAAAATTTTTCCTCTCTTTGAAACCGAACTTTCATTTTAGCATCCTAATATTCTTTCTTTTGCCACTTCAAAATAATTATCATCTAATTCAATACCAATAAACTTTCTATTTAGGTTTTTACATGCAATACCAGTAGTCCCCGAACCCATACAAGAATCAAGTATTATGTCGCCTTCGTTACTGTATGTTTTTACTAACCATTCTAATAATTCTACACTTTTCTGGGTTGGGTGGCACGTGATACTTGGATGTGGCTTAGCAAATTCTAAAACAGATGTCGGAAATTTCAAATCTCCTTCTGTTTCGACACATTTAAAATTGCCATAATTATTATTTTTCAATTGAGAATCGTTCGTTTTCCCAACGACCTTACCCTTTTTATGACAAGGACTTCCTTTTACTTTTTGAGGATTATATGTAGGTAATTTTTTATAAAACACCATTATATCTTCATGTTCTCTTAATGGCATCCTATTTGCATTTAAAAATCCCGTAGGTAACACTTTCTTCCAAATAAGATTATATCTATGCATCTTTTCATTAGACAGCATACATTTTGCTGTGAATTTATCTTGTCCAAATAAAATAATAGCTGTATTGTCTTTTGAAATTCGCTTATATTGTTGCCATAACGGCTCGAAAGGAATTATAGTATCCCATTTATTCTTGGCAGTAACGCCATATGGTAAATCTGTTATAATACAATCAACTGATTTATCAGGAATATTTTTCATTAATTCAAGACAATCGCCATGCCATAATTCATATTTTTCTGTTTCAAACATAATGCGTTATTATTCCTCCTCGTTTATTACATCTTTTTCATTTGTTTTACAACCAACTGATACTACAGATTTTAGGAACTAACGATATCATGTCGATTTTATAGCCAAGTTCTTTTAATTTTTTGTATGTTTTATCATCTAAATGGTCTTTATATTCAATAGCAAAATCCCCATCAGTAATTGCATTTGTAATCTTTTGTGAAATATCTGATAGTTGTTGACTATTGAAATTCTTAATACTTTCTTTCGTCATCTGCTTTGCTTCTTGTGCCGATGGCATAATATCTGATGATATTAAATTATCCATATTAATATTCTCCTTCTATTTTTATTTTACAAATTCATAATATCCCTTATCAAAATACATAAAATCAATAATGACATCTTGTATATGAGCTGTGTCACATTCCATATATTCTCCGTATAGATATTCCAATGTGTTGTCTTTTTGAAGTAAGTCATTATAATAATCATTCCATTCTTCATCATTACAACCATCGAAAAAATCAATGATCTCGTCCTTAATACAATATTCATATGCATAAGCTGATAATAATTCACGTTTTGGCAAGTCGGAGTCAGTGACCAAATCACTGACCCAACTCTCCATTTCTTTGTATAGTTTGTTTCTTAATTTATCCATTTCAATACACTCTTTCTTTGATAACCTTTAATAATTTGTAATTAATACTTCGCAATCTTTACTTCTGTCAATCTTATGATAGTTACAATTACTGTAATCGCCATTCAAATAATGTACATTATATTTATCTTTCCATTCATCTAAATACGGGTTATCATATTTAAGATTATTGCTGAGAGCAAATTTCCCGTTTTTATCAACACTATCTAACATATCCAATAAATCTTTTTCATCTTGTTCTGACCAAGCTCCATTTTCATTATAAGTTGCTGTTGAATTATAATATGGAGGATCGGCGTATATAAAATTATCTACTTTAAAATTGTAATCTCTAAAATCTTTATTCAAAAACAATATCTCTTTCTTTCCCATTTCTTCAACAAATACTTTAAGCTTTTTCTGTAAAGAAATATTATAATCACGCTTTCCATATGGCATATTAAATTCGCCCTTTGAATTAAAACGTATTTGATTGCTAAATGAACATGTTATAAGTGTATAAAATTTAATCCAATCAGGATTGGCATTATAAGCCTTTCGCAGTTCAAAATATTTAGGTTTATTATATTCGCCCAGTCCCTTACTCGATTCACATCCATACATTGCATATCCATTGATATCTGATCGACTAAGTTCAAAATCCGTTATAGTTTTTATTATTTGACTATGAATATATTCTGAGTCATGAGCATAAAAATGTTTAAGTAGATCAACTACTTGTGCACAAGTGTCGTTATAAATAATACGATTGGCATTTACATTTATTCCGACATTAAAACCACCTCCAAACAAATCAACAAATGTGTCAATCTTATCTGGGAATAACGGAATAATCTGTGGAAGTAATTTGTATTTGCCGCCCACATAATTAAGTGGACTTTTTATGTATGTATTTTTCAAATTTGTTCACCTTT
The DNA here is from genome assembly GCF_020687385.1 of Hominilimicola fabiformis. Classification (NCBI taxonomy): domain Bacteria; kingdom Bacillati; phylum Bacillota; class Clostridia; order Eubacteriales; family Oscillospiraceae; genus Hominilimicola; species Hominilimicola fabiformis. Next base: position 23,137 of record NZ_JAJEQM010000005.1, on the reverse strand, counting down.
AATTAGTACCTGCGCAGGTTTACTCACTGTGAACATTCTTATCCTTTCTAAATATTGTTTTGTAGCTACGATAATATATTCTCTATTTGTTCCGGAAATTTTGAGCAGAATTGCTCTATTGAATTAAAAGTTAAATTTTTGTATTTACTCTATATAATCATCATAAATTGTTATATCATATTTGATATTATGTTTTTTTATCAACCAGCCATAGGAAATATCCTTCTTTCTTGCTCGGTCTATTATAAGTGGAAATTTCAAATTATCAATTAACTGTTGTAAATTTTCAACTTCAATCATAATAAGACGCCAGCTTTCGCTTACGACAATAGGATTAAAGTTTTTTAGCTTATAATATATTCTTAACACTTCTTCTGGACTATGTCCATGAGCGGTACTTATCAAACACTTCATATTTTTATTTCTCCATTTCATGTATCAATGTAACCCATTGAAAAACATAATTCGTTAGTTGTTTTTAGCTTTTGTATTTTCAAACTTCTCAATAACTCTATTTGCTTTACATGTTTCAGGATATTCGTTTAAGTAACATGCATCGCAACTTGCTGGAGTGTCTCTTATACAATCACACAATGTCTCAATTACATCAATTCCTGCATATCTTCATCTGAAATCTCTTTGTAGTCTACTTCATGTCCAAGATATCTTAGTAGTTCTACCCATTCTTCTTTAGAAATTTGATGATTGCATGTTTTAAAATCTCCGCATTGAAGAATTGACCAATCATCAGACTCATTTGTTATAAATTTTATTTTGTTATCTTCCATAATGTTATTCTCCTTTATTTTATCTAAGTTCAATTTCAGCATCTATTTACATTAAAATCTTATCTACAACACCATATTCTATTGCCTTAGAAGAATGGATATAGAAATCTTTCTTTGTCTCACGAACATTCCTAATAACATCTTCAGGAATTTTTGTTCTTTTTATTACGTATTCTTCGTTTTGCTTATTAATGTTGTCCATTTCGACCCTGTTTTCAACAAAGTCTTGGTGTTTCCCGTCTCTCCAATAAGACATCTGATGATACATAAACACTGAATGTTCAAGACAAAATCTTTTATGTCCTGCTAAGAAAATGTTAAATGCTGCACTTTGCGCATATCCAAGACAATATGTATAAATTGGAGTTTTGCTTGCAAGAATTATATCAATTAAACCCCACATATCATCTATTGAACCTCCATAAGAATTAATATATAATTTGATTGGCTCACGGTTATAGCATAATATTTTTTTATCTTGCTCTTTATCTTCTCTAATTAAGTATAAAATATCCCACATAAGTTTACCGGCGGATTCATTATCTATATTATCCGCCAAAAAAAATGTTCTTTTATTAATATCAATGTATATATTATCTCTTGTTGAACCCATATATTCCTCCTCTTGAAACTCACAATTCATCGTGTTTCTATCACACGTTTACATTACTCACTTAACACAAGCCAAGTTTATAATCGTTGGGTGTAAACCTGCACCCTTTATTCCATTGATAAAAATCTTTGGAAATACCTTCTTCATAATTTGATATGCCCCATTTACATCTGCATTTATTTTCTTTCCACAATTCGCAATAAATAATCCTCTATATACTCTACGTTCTTTTCTATAATTCTCTTTTATGGGATCTTCATTGTCTAAAAACGATGTCCCAGAAGTATATGATTCTTCATTCTCTATAAACTTAATTCCATTATTCGCACACTTATATGAAAGCATTTTTATAAACAGTTCATAAGGAATATATGTGAAATTTTGCAGACCCTGTTTCTTTTGTTTCCATTCATTGTTATACCCTACAACTAAAGTGTCAATTCCATATAGAACACACCAATCAACTACATATTTGCTAATACAATGCATCTGATATTTAATCATTTCGTACCGTTTATTAGTAAATTTTTGTAATTTCTTTGACCATTCCTTATCATTTACCTTCTTCAATTCTGATTGAATATTTGCCTTTTGTTTATTATAAAACTGATTAATTGACTTAATAATTCCACCTTTAACAGCTATCGGATTTTCACCAATGTTGTTTACCATAGTTATAAAATTATTAACTCCCATGTCAATAGCAGCTATCCTATCAGAATTTTTTGAAATATCAGGTGTTTCAATTTCGTATACAATTTCCATTATATATTCCCTACATCTTGGAATAAATCGACATTGTAGTATTCTATCTTTCGCATTAGTTCTAAATAAGTTATTAAATTTTTTGAATGGTTTCCATGCAAAATATACATAACCATTCTTTAATTTTACTTTATTACTATCTAAAGAAAGAACAAATCTTCCACCTTTTGCTTTATATTTAGGAATTTTAGGTCTTCCTAAATATTTATTTGGATATCTTGCCCAATCTTTAATAGCAACAAAAAATGATTTCCACATTTTATCAAGAATTCTCAATGTTCCTTGACCTACATTACTTCCAATATTCTTATATGGATTGGATTCTTTTACTAACCGAAATAATTCATTATAATGAATCCATTTTCCATTGTTTATAAATTCTTGACGTATTATATAATTTGCATAATTATATAGATTCTTAGATTTAAAACAATATTCATCTATGAATTTATAAAAATCTGACCCATACTTAATATTGTGTTGTTCTGTTCTTTTTATTTATTATGCCATATCCTTTCTTTTTCATTTTTTATGGTTTGCCACTTAACCAAAATAAACATAATCGCAACTATCCGGTTCAATTAAATGCAAATCAATAATCATTTCTCCGTTAATATCTTCTCCATCAACTTCGATATTTTTGATTGTAATAGTGTTCTCTGTTATTTCGGTTATTTCACCTATGTAGTGATCATGATAATTTGATTTTTCATCATATAACATAAATGCAATATCCTGACCGACAGAGAATTTCAGACCATTATCTGTCGTTAAAGTCTTTGTTGTTTTAATGCTATATTTCATATATTTGCATTTTCTCCTCTCTAAACAATAGTTTTATTTGCAATCTTATTCGTCATCTTGCTCCATTGGATAAATATTGCCGTCTTCCGTAACATAATACATTTTAAAGTAAACACCACAATCTTTATCAACAGAGGTAAGAATTATCTTTACCGGTTTTTCGCCCTCAAAGTCATCAGAAACTTTCACACCCACTTGATTAAGGCTTAAAGTTGTAACCGATACATTATTCGGATTTTCACATGCCACTGGCAGAACAACCTTGTTTTTATTTTTCTTCATATTTAATATTCTCCTAACACCAATTCAATATTATTAATAAAATTTTCATCGCCAGTTTCTTTCGTCCAGCAAAAATTTGTACCTCGATATTTCACTTTTCCGTCAGACGGAAGAATACCTATATTAATAAGAAGCTTTTTGATTATTTTTGCTTGGTCATCAATGTTTTTGATGCAACCTTGTCCATGGATATATGAATTTTTGGGAAGAGAAATATAAACAGTATTCTCATCTACATTTATTCTCTCAACACATATTCCACATTTCAAAAATGCTCCCAATAAGGCTCTAAATGTTATTTCGTATGGGTTCATAACTCCACCTACTTTTCACTTACAAGTTTGATTTTGTAACCGAGTTTTTCTTCTATCTCTGATAAGGTCATGTCTTTTCTTTTATCTCCTACAATCTCCAAATCAAATTTTCCATCTTCAACTTCTAAATACCCAAATCCCAAATTCATCATCATAGTAGGCTGTTCTTTTTGTAAAAATGAAAGACTATCTCGACAACCTGATGTTAGAGAACTGTGTTTTATATCCATTGGTAGTTTCAATGTAGCAATACTTTTGACAAAATGAGTATCCGTCTCTCCCAACAATGTTACTTCCAAACAATAGCCTCCATCTTTTCTTACTACTTTCAACTCATCTATGTCTGTAAATCGAACAAAGTCGAGTATCGCGTTTACATTTTTATTCTTCATAAGCACCTCCGTCATGTTTTACTCATTTTTAACCACTATATATTGTATCTATATTTAAAATATTATCTATATATAGTATTAAAATCTCTTTGAAATCTCAGATTCAACCGCTAGTCATTTTTTTCGACTTCTAAATTCTTCAAATTTGTCTTGTTACCAGTCCATAAACTCATCTTTTGACATTCTTATCATTTGAAATATTATGATAACGCCCGATATGTTTAAAATAGGAACAAACATTAGTAGGATAAGAGAAATAAATGATCGAATACACCTAAGATAATATCGAATATTTTCTTACCTTCAATCTCGTCTACATATCCATTCCGTTTTAAAACATCTTTCGAAAACATCATAACTCCAAAAAATGTAATCAAACACAATATTGAAAATGCAAAATGCAACTTTAATAACCACATGTATTTATTCTCCTTATAAAAATTCTTCTATACTTTTGTTTATCGCTTCTTTGACTGCTTTTGTTCTAGATAATTTTTCAGACAATTTATCGGCTGCAATCTTGATGATTTCATCTTTATTCTCGGCTAGAAAATTTTGAATATTATCATCAACCATTTCTTTTAACTTCTGAGTATAATCACAATTTGTAATACTTTTCTTACCAACAAGTGCCTTCATACAATCGCTGTTTATCTTCCTGGTCACTTGCCTTTCTACGCTATTTTCAATGTTTCTTTTTATTGTGTCATCATCTATACTGATTGCAAATTGAACAATATGTTCCATATAATCACCCTTCCTCTATATACTTGTCCCAATTCACCACGACATACTCTTTATAGCAAGGATAATATGTCGTAGTTGCCGTCTGTTCCTCACACCAATCATCCAACAACTTTTGCAAAGAATCATTATCGCAAACATATTCGGTATCTTCTCCTAATACGGAACAAGCGTCCAGAACAATTTCATCTGCATCAATATGAATTTTTTCTTCTGATGCAACCCATAATCTTGTTGGTCTTATGCCAAGGGCATCAAACAGCTCACTATGGTTATACATAAAATCTTCCGCAAAATCATCGACTGTAGAATAATATTCCTCATTTTCTTCGCAATAGAGCATCGTTGTTACATCCCTTTCGTCAACTTCTTTTGCTTTAGGTATAGTTTCCACTTCTGTTCTTGTATTTTTAAGTCTTCTGCCAGTTGCCCTTCACAATCACAATGACCTTTATAAGGTTGACCGCAATACTTACATATTTTTTGCACACCATTAAAACAATGTGGACACAATGCAAGAGCTTCAGTTCTGTAAGGGTGGCTTTCCAAACTATCTCCAGTTCCGAAAACACGTGTGTTAATCTTCACTCCAAGACCATGACAATCTGGACAAATTCGTTCATTTTCATTAAGGTCTTTTATGAGGATTTTAGGAAATATCTTTTTTATCGTTTTATATAAATTAATTTTTTCTCTATGTACCGCCATTAATACATTCTCCTTCCTATTAATCATAATGCAATTCTTTATTACTTGTTCGTATCTGCACGTAAAGTTCCGGCGAATACATGAACCCTAAGTAATTTGCTCCGTCACGCTCATAAGTAAGAACATTACAATCATTTTTAATGTTATCTATGTAAAACATTGCTTTTTGTATTACCGCTTTACGTTGTAAAAATTTAAAATGCCTTCTAATCTTATTGGCACACCATAACCAACCATAACCCATTCCTTCAACATCAATACATGTATATTCGTATGGAAATTCTTCATTGTCATAGTAAAATGCATAAACATCTATATACTTTGCTTTAAAGACTTTTGAAAAATCAATATTTTTCTTGGGTTGCATTCCATAACCGACTTTATCTATCTTGTACTTTCTCATAATATCTACCAAAGTCATATAATTGTCCTCCTAAGTCATTGTTCTATATCAGTTCTTATCTTATTAACTTCTACCAAATTAGAATATCCCATCTTAAAACTTTCTTTGACCTTTTCTTGAATTTTAGTATCAAGTGTATCTTGTACCTGCTTATATATTTCTGCTGATTTTTTATCCGAAAATGCTACACAAGGTGATGTAAATATAGGATAAAGAAACATCTCTTTTATTTGTCCTTTATTCGACATTTTCCTAATCGTACTATCAAAAATGTTATATACATATATCGGTGATTGCTTATCCCACATATCGTACCGAAGTTTTCTTGAATAAGCTTGTTTGATTAGTTCTTTTGATGGAAATAATTTCTCCAAAGAATTCATATTTATCATTTTCCTCCTACCAGCCAAATTCATCTGATATCATTGTATAATTGAGATATATATTCAACCCATTTAATATAATGAGTAATATATCAACCAACACCCATAGCCAATCATTCTGCAAAATTGACAAGAATGCACCGATTGCTGCCAAAATTATGCCAATACCACATATGATTAACGCTGTAATACATAGACCTATTTCAAATTTCTTCATTCCAAGTCCTCCATATTATAATTTTTTCTTATATATTCACATAAATCTTCCATTGTTCTTTTAATATACCAATCATTCTTGAATAGCTTATTAACTCGACAAGTACAAGAATATTTCGCTCCATATTTTTTGAAGAATTTTAGATTAACACTAATACTCAACAACGGTACTTTAGTAAATCCATCTGTTAGCCACTTCTTAAACCATTCCATAATTACCACCTATATTTTTGTCAAAAGAGTTCTAAGTGGTTCTTTTGTTATATTCTCTTTCGCCCACGAGATATAACTTGGGTCAGTGTGAGCAACATCTGTCAATTTTTCACCGTTATGTTTGCCAAAGGTCAATATGTATGTATCAAGCGATGGTGTTGTATTGGATGTCTCATATCCATTAAACAGAACTTCAATATCTTTTCTACTCGCCAAATAGTCTACCAAATGAAGAATTTTTTGAAATTCATTCGTTGGTAAAGGCAAGACAGTTGAACTTCTCTTATCAGTATTCCATTCACCCATATGACTTTCGATGGTTGTAGCGATCATTTCGACCTCATTATCAGGCAACTCATGACCTTTTAAATTTCGAATAACATCTCCTGCAAGTAATGGATGATTAAATTTTGTGTATTTATTCTTCTGAAAATCTTCATTACTTCCACTCTTTCGTGAATCGTGCATCATTCCGGCTACTCTCATTAAATCTTTCTCTCTTTGTGTAAAATTCTCGCCGAAACATTTAACTGCAAAGATGTGATTTAAGAATCTGACCAATGCACATGTATGTCTTGCCAATCCTAAATCTCCAAGAGCATATTGAGGATGGTATCTTCCCGTACTTGATGCTCCTACATCCCAGAAATAATCTGGGATTGTTTGGATACATCTTTCTGCGAACTTTCTAATGTCTTCTGACTCAATCGTATCTAAAATTGAATTAAATATACTTGACTTACTATTCATTTGTTTGAACTGTTTCCTTTCTTATTTTGTTGTTTTCAGCATTTGTCAATGATTCGCCAATCTTTTTGCATATATCTTTCAGCAATTTTTGCATAAATGTATTCCTAGCAAAATTCGCCTTCTTCTTAACAGCCAAATTCACCGTATCTACATTACCTAAATGGAAACATTTTTCTTTCATTCTTGTCAATCCAACATATATTAGATTCGAATTGAGCATAAATGTATGAGCTTGAGGAGTAAGTAAGATTACAACTTTAATAGAACTGCCTTGTGATTTATGAATTGTGATACAATATCCAAGCCCAACCATTTGCATATCATTTCTAAAATATTTAACTATTACGCCGTCAAAATCAATCAACAAATATTCTTTTTTGATTGCTATAACAACTCCCGTCTCACCATTTGCAATAAAAGTTTCGTCCATATCTTCATCTAAGCAGAATTCATCATCTACATATAATTGTGCGTGATAATTATTGACATTTTGAATTACAAGATCACCTTTATAATAAACCGTATCTCCAATTTTCATATATTCATCGCAGCCATAATTCTTATTGGCAACTTTCTGAATGGCATTATTAATCGAGATTGACCCAATGTCACCTTTTTTGTATGCAGTTAATACTTGAATTTCTTCTGCTTTGTAACCTTGAGAAAGTAACTTGCTATATAATGCAACTGCATTTTTGACCATAATATCACTACCAATGTTCACAAATGCATAATCTTTATTGTCGCCAAACCATGTAAATCGTTCACATACATTATTAAGATACGGTTTACAAAAACGGACATCTGTTGCTACTTTCATTAACCCGCCTTCGCCATAACGAAACACCTTTGTTAATGTAACAGTTGGAATAATATGTGATTCCATAAAATCATGTAATAAGTTTCCACATGATACTGATGGTAATTGGGCATTGTCTCCAATCAATAATAATTTTGTTCTACTAAAATCAATTGCATCTAATATTCTTTTAAACAAGAAAATATCTGTCATAGAAAACTCATCAATAATAAGTACATCACAATCAAGTTTATGTTCTTCATTATAACTCCAAGTGTTAGGTGGCATATACCCCAAACCTCTATGTATTGTTGTGGCATTTTCTTGCGTGTAATCTGACAGCACTTTTGCAGCTTTGCCAGTTGGTGAAAATAATTTAAATGATTTATTATTGTCTTTAAGCATATTAATGACTGCTTGTGTACAAAATGATTTTCCTGTACCGCCTGCACCATTAAGAATGCATATGTTATATCTACAAATATTTTTTACAATCTCTAATTGTTCATCTGACAATTCACAACCATTTACAATATAATATTTTGCACAATTAAAGTCCCATTGATGATGTAGATTAATCAATCCTAACATTATATTCTCTGCTATATATTTTTCTATTTCATATGTAGACTTCAATGATACAGCCATGGAATCTTTATTGTAATAAATACTTTCATGTTTCATACATTCAACAAAATGATTAGAGCATGCCGGAACCATTTTCATACATTGATTTCTTAAATCATTAATTGACATCAATGTATGTCCTTCTTCTTCATTTTTTTCTAAAAGATACAACATACACGACAAACATCTATGCTTGCTGGTTTTTAAATCTGTATCAAATTCAATAATAATATCTTTATTATTTTTTTTATTCTCTTTTGATATTTTTTCAAGTTCTAATAGAATTCCGTCGGCAGTTGTAAACCCAACCTTTGCCAATCCACACAAACATTTATATGGGTCTTCACGAAGTTTTTTCTTTATCATATTAACAGAAGTATATTTCTCATATAATTTCTTTAACATGGAAAGACTTAATAAGCCTTGAAACTCAATTACTAACTCAGCCAAGCAAAAATTCTCAATAATTTTTTCTTTAATAATATTGAATGTGTACTCTTTAATACCAGGCAATTTATTTAAGTCTATATCTTCAAGGCGGTCGTTCATTACCCTGTCAACAATATCAGGGTAAATTTCATATAATGTGTTTGTCTGTTTCAAAGTGAGTATCTCCTCTAAAAATATATACATATCTGAAGCTGATTTTGGCTTGTCTCTTCTTATATTAAGAACTTTATAACTATATCCATATTTTGTATTCTGTTCGATTGCTTTGATTTCATATTCTATACCAATTCCTAATTCATGCATTTCTCCTGTTATTGTTGCGTTTCCGTACTTTGTAAATTTAATTTCTGGGTAAATTTCTTTATCAACATCTAGTGCATAAATTTTATAGTCGCCACCATCATAGGTTTGTCTTATAACTCTTCCTTTGAAAATAATTTCCTTGTCTTCTTTTTCTTTCAACTTTTTATCACCTCATACTCCGTTAAGACATCTTCGGTTTCATCTGTTACACTCCATTTACCATCAGTAAACTTCTTTTTAAATTCTGGCATAAATTCTTTTATTTTTAATACCGAATATAAGCCAAATGGATTTTCCTTAAATATTTTACTTTGTTTAATCCTAGAATGAACTTCTTTACCGGTCTTTATTTTTCGAGCCGTAAAATATGGTTTAGTCGTATCTTTGTAGGTTTTATAATCTACAATAATATAATAGTCATTTCCAACTTGTTTATTTGTATAAACGACCATCTCAAGATGTTCCTTTTCAAACTTAACCATTTCAATAATACCCATTTCTATATTTTCTAAATTCTTGCACAATTCTGTAATCAATCCTATATTATCAATACCTTTGAATAAAGAAGGTGTTTCTTTTTCAGAATATTTTTTTGCAATAAATTCTGAAATTCCCAAAGATTCTAATTTTGATCTGTTAATTTGTTTACATGATGAGAATTTATTATAGATATTTATAACATTAAGAAGATATTTGTTTTTGCCAAACTCAGAGAAGAAATTAAGACCTGTTAATATTTCTAATTGTCTAGTATTTACAGATGTTTTACTTTTAATATCCGCAATCAATTCAATAAATGAATTATATTTATTGTTTCTTAATGAATATAATTCATCAGCTATAATACTGTTACAAAATTTGATAGAAGCGATTCCTTGATATATTTTATTATTCTCTTTATCAAATTCATATTCCGCTCTTGATTTTCTGAATTTAATTGGCTCAATTACATATCCTTTTGATATCGCATATTCTTTTATATTCAATGATTTTTCTTTGTCTGATACATAGATGTTTAAAGCAGATGTTATAGTTTCTAAAGTATAATAATGTCTAAGATAGGCACAAGCAAAGCCAAGAAATGTGTATGGATCAGCATGGTTTTTTGAGAACAAATAATCCGATGCATCAATAATAACTTGCAAGAAATTTCCGATAAGTTTTTCAGCCTCGCCCTTTTCTACTCCATATTCTTCTTTCATTGTTTGCACAAAGCCTTTAATGTAATGTGTTTTGTTACTAGTTAAATATCCTCCATCTTTTATAATAGGGATATCAGTCTCTGTTCCTGTTTTCTTACTAAAATGTCTTCTAACGACATCGGCTTCGCCCATTGTAAATCCACAAAACTTATGTAAAAATTCAATAATCTGTTCTTGATATACCAAATAACCTAATGTTGGAGCAAGGAAATCATTTAATGCAGGATGTCCATTATCTCTATAAATTCCTTGTGATAATTCTGTTCGATACGATTCGCCTGCCGGTCTAATAGCACCATTTGCCATGCTCATCAAGTCAATATATGAGAAATTTGGATTCTTCTTTTTTATGTTTTTAATTGTAGATTCTCGAAGAATATCTCTAAGGTACGAACCTGCAAAATCTGACTCAAATTGAAAAATAAGAGTCGTGTCTTTCGAAATATCATCCCATACAGCCTTGTCATTAAAATCAAGATTGTCAGGTGTTAAAAATGGAATATTTGCTGCCTTGCAAGTCCTATCTATAAGTCCCACACAGTCCAAACCCAACACGTCTAATTTAACATAATTAAGCGAATCAATTTCTTTCATATTTATTTGTGAAATAGGTTTATCGTCAGAAGAAATATATAATGTTCCAAATGCCTTGTCCACTTCATGTGGAGAAACCACAAGTCCCGCTGCATGTCTACCCAAAGAAGTGATAGTTCCAGTGACTATATCAACATATTCGAATAACTGCTTATGTTTTTCTCTAATCTTATCTTCAACAAATTCCTTTTTGTTTTCATCTTCTTGTACTAAATTACACAATTCTTGCGTTTCTTGGAGTGTCATTCCTAAAGCTCTGCCAACGTCTTTAATTGCGCCACGCATTTTAATTGTATTAAATGTCACAATATTGCAACAATATAAGCCATCTTTTTCAAAAAGATATTTTCTAACTTTCCATCGATCTTCGCTAAACCAATCAGAATCAACGTCAGCAAGACTTATACGTTCTTTATTCATAAAACGCTCAAAATTCAAGTTATATTTAATACTATCTACATCAGTAATTCCCAAAAGGTATGCTATAATACTTCCCGAAACTGAACCTCTTGAATATCCATAATGAACACCTTGTTTTCTAAGTTCTCGCTTGTAATCTTCTTCTAATAGCATAAAGTCAATAGCATCATTATGTTTATACGTTTCAAGTTCATATATAATTTTATCTTTATATTGCTGAAAATTTTTATATTTATCAACCCCACGTTGCTTTATGCCTTCTAAAATTTTTTGCTTAAATACTGCCATTGAATCGTTGTATAATTTAGGATATTTTTTAGAATAATCTAATGAAAATTCTTCAATACTATCAGCCATAACATTTGTATTTTCAATTGCTGTTAGATAGACATTTTTTGATAGTGCATCTTGTTTTTCATATGCAGACACTAATTCATCATAGGTTTTAAAAGTCAAATCCCAATTACTTTCCGAATCAAAATTAACACCTTTAGACTTCTGCATAATTGCTCTACCTCGTAAATGATTATCATTTAAAGCATGTGTATCTGTGCCTGCAATTAGTGGAATGTCGTATTTTTGAGAAATCACATTTAAAAATTGATTATATTTTATTTGCATATCATCATTGTGATGCTGTATTTCAAGATAGCATCTATCCTTATTTTCAATAAGAAACTTCAAAAATGCCTCTTTAATTTTAGGTGTGCCACTAGCCAAGATGCCTCCGATACAAGCAGTACATATAATAATATTATTAGAAGTAGACACTAACTCATCAAATGAAATTCGTGGATTGTAATAAAAATGTCCATCTCTTTGAAAGGCTTTTGATGATAGGTGATTTAATTCAATTACACCATCATAATTTTTAGCAATCAAAACCACATGATAATTATCTCTCTTTTGAGTTCTATTATCTTCAATATATTTTTTAATTTTGACTTGCATTTCTTTCTCATCAGTATCTACCGTAGATTCATACATTTCATTTGGTATTTCTGGTTCAAAATACAATTTTTCAGTTACATAAAATTCTTCTGCATGAATATATTTCATTCCGTTTTCTTCTATTTTGTTTTTTTTATGTACCCATTCAAGTATTGAACCGTGTTCAGCAAACCCCATTGCTTTCATACCACATTTTTTTGCTGCTTCGATATATTCATAATATTTAGTTACGCTATCAATATTTGTTACACCATTTGACAAATCGCTATGTAAATGATATATTGTGTAATTCTTATTCGATATTGTTCTCATCTCCTTCTACAGTTGCTCCAACCAAGACAAATCTTCTTTTTCAACTGTATTATTCTCTATTGACAACTTTTCTCTTTTTACATCTGTTCCTAAACCATCGAAAAAACTTCCCCCATTTTTCTTAGATTCTAGTTTATCTAAATATAATTTATATGGCTTATGGAGTTTTGGCGAATATGCACATAATGTTGAAAAATAATAACTTTGCTTTGCTACCTGCTCAGGAGAGTCGTAAAAAATCATTTCATCATGACTTTCATAATATTTATTCTCCATATTTTCAATCTTATCAATTGTATTTATTATATCTGCCGTCCACCTATCAATTAAGTCTTGTGTTAAATCAACATAAACTATACAATCATGAAATACAAAATTTGCTTGTACATCTTGAGGCAAACAGTTAATATCATTTGTCTGTGCCAACATATCAAGATATTCTATAAGTTTATCTTCATAACCACATTTTTTTAACCACATTTTTGCACTTGATTGTAATTTTGAACCAATCTCACATCTTTCGATTTCTCTTGTTGTCCATTTGCCATTAGCCTGTTTACAATCTACTTTTACATATTTTAAAAAGTCCCAACAGATTTTTATTTTCTCAAACGGCACACCCATTTGATGTAATCCAATAGCATATACAACCAATTGCCCACATTCATTAAGTGCCTTTTCGCCTTTATAAATACTACTAGTTTTCCAATCTAAAATATTGTAATTGCCGTCTTTATCTTTATAACATGCATCTATATATCCTTGAAAGACATTTTTGCCAACTAATGCAGTAATAAATTGCTCAATTTGCATTTTGTGAGGAATCATAATATGATGATTAAAGAAGTGTTTAAGATTTTTATAATACTTATCAGATATTTTCTTATTTTTTCCAGAGTCATTTCTATCGAACTTTAATTCTGCAATATTAGCAGTAATCCATGCATCTTCAAAATCTGAATCCATATTTTCATATTCAATTTTACCCGTGTATAAACTCTCCATAATGTCATGAGCCATACCACCGGTTGTTGTATAAATACAATCTTGTCTATCTTCTGGTTTCTTGATTATATATTTTAAATAATACTCATATGGACTATTATGATAAGTATTAAATTTACTCCAACTCCACAAACGATTTACATTATATTTCTTTGTTATTTCTTTTAATTCTTCTTTCGTCTTTCTTCCCATCAAGCACCAACCTTTTTTAAATTTTTTATATGTTTTTTATGTTCATATTCGTCATAAAGAATTCTATATTCAAATAAATACTCATATATTTTATTGATAGCATCCGCAGGACTATCCTTCTTGTCTAACAAATCATATTTGTCCCATATATAAGATACTTTTCTTATCCCATAAAACTTTTCACAACAATATCGAATATGTTCAATACTTATATCCTTATCGAATGCTATTATAATTTCGCAATTCAATCCAATAAGTATTTTGGCTTGTTCATCTGATATCTCATGACCACTAACTGCAACACCGGTCGGATCATTTAAGCTATCTCTTTTTAAAACTGATTTTTCCGCTTCGAAAACGACCACATGCCCTTTTTCTTGGATACTATCTTTGTTCTCCCATAAGCCAAAAAGGTTCATTTGTTTTGGATATCCTGGTGTTATATAATATTTTTTTATATCAAATAATTCGTAATTCTCAATTGATGTCCTCATATTAAATCCAAGCAACTCACCAGTTAACCAATATCTTAATGGAATTACATTTCGTTTATATCTATAACTATATGCAAGCCCGAATTTTTTGATAGTCCATGGCATTATTCCTTCTCTAAATAAATCAATATGAATATACGGAACAAAATCATGCAATTTGCTTTCGTTTAATATATTGAAATCAAGCACATTTTGTCTTTTTTTTCGTAGTTTAACCTTTTTAAATATATATAGGGGATCATTTTTTTTCTCTTCTTTATTTTCTTTTTTTAAAGTTAATGGAAGTCCTAATATTTTATGCAAATATTTAATCGTATCAAAAAAAGAAAATTTTTTATCTTTTAGGCTTTTATTATACTGTACAAGAGTGAGCAAATCCGAATTATCGTCAAAATACTTTTCTCTTGTATAATTTTTGCAGCCTAAATATTCATTATTTTTTATATTGATAGCCGTTTTATTATCGCCATCACAATTTGAACAACTATAATATTCTTTGGCTGGGTGGTATAATATATGACCGCACCCAATCTCATTTAAAATAAATTCAATTTTACCTTTTTGGAAAATATATTTTTTTAACTCCAAAACGGTCATATAATACTCACCACCTTAAAAATCAACAGGCACATTTGTGATACCAATTTCATGCATAATATTTCTTGACATATCATGCGAAAATACTACTTGATATCTATTAGCAGAGCCTTCTCTATTTTTAATAATAAAAGCAATTTGATAATGTTTGTCCTTGTCTAACTTAACTGGAATTTTCGTTTTGCCGTTTTTCCCTTCAAGCCTATATACTTTTAATTCTCTTTTTTCGCCAGTATATTCATCATCATATAAATCACGAATCATAATACAAGTCGAAGCGGGATCGATAATATTCTTTGACATTCCAATATTATCTTGAGTATAGTATCTTTGTTTTACACTTCCTTTTGCTAATTGGAATGTAATAAGAATATGTAAATTCTTCGATTCGGGTTTAATTACATCATTAATTTCAACCATGTTCTGTTGCATTTCAAGCCAAGATTTGTCGCTTACATCACCAGCATCCATTTTAAATGTATCAAGAATAAAGTATTTTACACCCATACTCGAATATTTTTTTATAATTTTAATTGCATTCTTTGTCTTATATTGTTTAAAAGGAACAATTGTAAGTATATGATTTTGTGTTTGTTCTTTAATCCAATCAGCGGCTTTATAGAGCAATTCCTTTGTGTCGTCTTGATAATGTCCATCTCTGACGATATGCTTTTGTAAATCCTCTTTAATTATGTTATTTGCAACAAATATAAGAAGTTCTCTTTGCCACTTTTTTAAGTTATCTTCGTTAATCATTGCAACAACACGTTCTTTTTCTTTTATTGCAGTTGGGACTGTAGCGTTTCTAGCAAATGTAGACTTTCCTACATTGCTTAATCCCCCAACTAATGTAATAGAACCTAAGTACTGCCCACCTGTTTCTTTTGTAATCATATCCATATTATGATATGGAAGCCCGATCGCCAGCCCCTCATCAAGTTCTTCGATTAAATCATAAATACCATCGCATATATCATAACTTTTTACATCGCAATCTATATTTACAAATATATCATTAATAAAAGCCTCCCATTCATTATAGATTTCCTCAGCCGCCATATCACAATAATCACTTAATCTATCTCTCACAGGGCAGCCACGTTTTGCTAATTTTATAACACTATTCCACTTGCGTAATTCCTGAATATATCCATATAGATTTTCTGTATTTACATAAGCACTTGCACTTACAATGGTGTCATATCCACCATATTCTTCATATTTGCTTCTTAATTTGGGATGTTTTTCGAGATACAAACCAACTGTAATATCATCAAGTGCATTTTTCTTTTCAATTTTTACTATATCATTTGCAATAGTCCAATACACACGCCAAATATTATTATGAAATTCTTCCAATGTTAAATTGGTTTCAAATATTGAATCTGGCTTTTTATATAAAATACTTACCACATTAGCTTCGCAAGCTTCTTTATATTCATTTATCTTCTTTACTGTCTCAATTAGCTCCTGTTCAAATGGAGTTATCTTGTTGCCTTTTGTAACATTTTTCGTTGCTATTGTCCTCGCCGCCTTACCATAACTCATTTAATCGTTCATTCTTTAGGTCTTCTGTTTTTTTCTGATATGTACCACCGTTATGAGAAAGAATATCCGTGTCCATATTCTGAATGCTTTCTTGCGTCTTTTCTGCGTTCTTTAATTTCATATATATATTGGGAATATCATTTTCAATAATTTTACATATATATCTCATTTGAGAAATCTCATTAGTAAAATTTTTCCCTTGTATGCTATTTAATATTTTATTTTTGTTTATTTGAAATGCAATGAGGACAGATTTAATTGGATACTTACTTTCTCCGTTATATTCTCTATGTCCAAAATCTTTGCCATTTACAAGACCTCTTAGTTGCAAACAGGATGCTTGTTTTAATTTTTGATTTTCATCATATTTGAAAATTTCTCTTTCTATATATTTACATAAATCAAAAAATTCTTGATTTTTATTTTCCTTTTTTCTTATTTCTCTCATAAAAATCCACCTCCTATTTCATGGGGACAACATATATCGTGCATGTTGTCCCCATATAGAATTTTACGAAATAAGTTCTAATACTATTTCAGCATCTTCAACCTTACTAATTGTTGTCGGATTTTCATATCCAAGTTCTTTTGTCTTGGCAATAATAGGCTTAATCTTGTCCATATCGGACTTATTATTTTTAATATAATCTGTAATTTGTGTAACTACATCTTCAAGTTTTTTGGTTTCTTTTTTTACCTGCTCTGCTTTCGCTACTTCTTTCAACTTTTTTGCTGTTTCTAATTCTTGCTCAGCCTTTGATTGTTCAAAAGTTTTGCCTGACTTAGATTGTTCTGCTTTAATTGCATCGGTAATCGCTTTTATAAGTGCGTCTGGAGTAAATTCAATTTCAGGAACAATATCTGCGAAGCGACTTTTGCTATCAATACAATAAGAATCATCTCTAAAAGTAATCTTTCTGCTTTCTTTAGCAACTACGCCTTTCATCTTTTCATTGCCTTTATTGTCTTTTTTGCCTGTTTTTTGCTGAACAATTTCTCTATCAATGGAAGCCACTCCCAAAAAATGAAGCTTTGTTTTTATTGCATTAAAATCTCTTATTGACATGTTTGTTGTCAACAAACGATACTTTTGGTCAGTAAACATATCTTCTTGGTCACGTCGTTTAACATGTCCAATAATGATAAATGAAACACCAACTCTTTTTAAATTCCATAACTTTTCTAAAACCATATCTACAGCTTTGTCTTCGCCAGCCATATAGCCACCAAAAGCAGCCTTAATTGATTTGACTGGTTTGTCGGGATTTTCACGGTTATGCATTTCAATAACCTCTGCTTTTGCGATATTAATCAATTGGTCATATGTATCAATGACAACCGTTCTCAACAATGGATATTCTGTAGTTTTATTATCAATGATATCATCAACCACATCTTCGAAACCAATAGAATGTTCTATCTCATCATAGTCGGCAGACCATTCACGGCAATTAATATAATTAATACCTTGAATTGCGTCTGCACCATCTTCCTTGCCGCATTCCAAAAACAAATAACCATCATTTGAACCCGTAAGTTTTTCACACATTTCCTTAATAATTGTCGTTTTACCAATTCCACTTTCTCCAATCAAGCCAATATTATAAGCCAATGGATCAATTTTAACTACATTTTTTATTCCGTATGCCATATAAAAATCTCCTTTGTTTAATTTATTTTGAGGTCGCATTTTACGACCTCATTTATATTTTTTATTCGTACTTATATTTATATTTACAGTCTATTTAACCAATCGTTGTCATCGTTAGATGTACTTTCATTTTCATCTGAATCTGTATCATCATCTATCTCATCTTCATAATCCTCATCTTCTGTGCTATACATAAAATTAGGAATTAAGTCTTCTTCTTCGTATTTTCTTTCAAACTTCTGAATAACAGGAGTTTTGTTGCCCTCTTTATCTTCGACTAGTTTAATAACTGGCTTTCGAATAACCATTCTTTTTTCTCGTCCAGAATTTGCAGTACACTTTGCAAGCGCCTCTTCAAGCGTAAATACATTGATTGCAATAAGTGCTTTAATATCATCGGGAAGATCGTCTTCTGTTGCTGTGACTAAAGCACCACCCTCAATAAGATCTCCTTCAAAAGTCACTTCTGTAACATCTTTTCTAACCTTAAATATCTTATCTATGACTTTTTGTGCAATGTCAGGTGTTGATAAATCAAGCTCGAATTCAAATGTCTTATTATACGGAATATTAGCTCTTACTTCCTTACCTTTGTATTCCTTAATATAGTCCAACACCTTTGCATAGATTGGAAGAATGCCGGTTGTCTTATCTACCTTGCCGAGACTATCTTTTGTTAATAGCATTGTCTGTGTGAATTTAGCACAATACTTACTTGAGTCATTAACTTTAGAAAGAACAACGCTATTTATCTCCTTTTTA
Source organism: Hominilimicola fabiformis (assembly GCF_020687385.1). Classification (NCBI taxonomy): domain Bacteria; kingdom Bacillati; phylum Bacillota; class Clostridia; order Eubacteriales; family Oscillospiraceae; genus Hominilimicola; species Hominilimicola fabiformis. The sequence continues at coordinate 3,855 of NZ_JAJEQM010000005.1, read as the reverse complement.
ACTTGCAATTCATCATTATACATAGAATATTTCAAGTTGCCCTTTACATTAACAACCATTCCATCTTCAAGATTTTCATTAATATACGCAATCATGTCATATGGTGCTAGAAATTTCTTATAGTAAACCTTGCCACCCTTATCTCTCTCAATGCCTACAGTTAAGTAACAAAGATCACCCACAGATTCTAGAATTGTTTCATCAAATCTGTCTTCCCAATCAATAGTAAATTTATTACTAAAATCATCTTTGCCGTTTTCGTCCTTGCCATGAACATAAATAACATTATCTCTTTCTGCACCGTAACCACCCATAAGTTCTGCATATACAGTTCCACAAGTTTCACCACAGTACACACCAAGATTCAAACTGTTATAAATCCAATCGGATTGCCCAGCTTTTGCGTCTAACTTATATGTATAATCATTAATTTTTGCTTCTCCAATAAGCATAAACGAGTTAGACCAATTTTTTTTCTCTAGTATTTTCTTTGTTTTCGCCATTAAAATAAAATCCTCCTTGAAATAAAAATTAACGTAATAAAATCTATCTGAACGCCCAAATGGACGGAACATAGAATTAAATTTATGTGAACTATATGAACAGTGGTTTATGGACACAGATTGTCCAAGGGTATGCTAATTCCCACCCAAACAAAATGATAAAAATAATACTTGATATTTCTGCAAAAATATGTTAAAATATAAAAATACAGAGTAATGGTATATCCCATTATGAAGTATCCTTTTATATAGACAATCAACGCCTCGACCAAAATTTGTTGATTGTCTATTTTTATATACCATATATAGTAGTCGACATTATCTTAAAACCACCATATATAGTTTTTCTTGCCGTTGAAATTTAATTTTCATTAGGTTACTAATTATTCGCATACTTTTGTAAAAAACAAATACATAACATCTATGTCACATTCATTCTTTGCAATAAGCGTTGAAACCAAATTAAACCCATAATCTGAATATTGATTTAACACTTCTTCTAATTCGCCAGTACAATAATTACTAACTTTACAACAAGTATTGTATACTTTCAATCTATCACCTCTATAATCTTATCCCTACTTATAGTTTTCCAATTAGACCTTACGAACATTTTCATCATGACGCCCTATCTTATGACTCTAATATCCATCCTGTTCTAATTTCTTCTAGTGTTCTCGGTGTATAATCCATATACTTCATCATCGCACCGACGTTGTACATATGACAAGGTTTATCATATAATGCTCCCATTTCATATCTAAAATGTTGTATCATATTTTCTTCAAAACTATTATGTACGTGCCCGTAAAGATGTATCCAATCATAGTAATGATTTTTGAAACATGGCATCGGATAGTGACATAAAACAACTGAAATTTCATTGTCAATTTTTAGTTCCTTGTAATCTACAACCTCGACAAATAAGTTGTATAATTCTTTGTTTTTTAATATTCTATTGTCATGATTTCCTTGAATTAAATGTATGCGACCTTTTAACTGTTTGAAAATTTCAATAGTTTTGGTGGCATTGTGCCAACTAATATCACCCAAGACATATACATCGTCATTATCATTAACTTTATTATTCCAATTATCAATAATTGTTTTGTCATGTTCTTCTATATTGATAAATGGACGATTATCAAACTTTAAAACATTCTTATGACCCAAATGTAAATCCGAAATAAAATAATTCATACTTACTTATTCTCCTTTAACAATCCACTCTTAACTAAATGCTGACGGACAATTTCTATAATTTGTTCTTCCAAGAATTCATCAACATTATCTTGATCTCTAACATAATCCAATTCATCATTGATAAAATCTTCTATTATAGAAGTAAAGTCCATATCCTCAATTGTTTTTACAATTTTCTTATGAATAAGTTCTTTATGTTCTTTTGTAAGAAATTCTTTAATATCATTCATATCAATATATTCTCCTTCTTGATAAACTCTTTTGAACAGTTCCGTCAATTTTCTCAAATCGTCCTTGTCTAAGAGAAGGTATTTCCCAGGTGGATGTTCTTTCCTTATAGCCTGATACAAAATATCCATATACTCATCCCGAAACTTTTGTTCTCTATTAGATAACTCTTTACTCATATATTTCCTTTATCACCTCTGTATATCGCATTCATGAAAATCCATAAGTATCTTATACTTATATTCTCCGAATCTTTTTCGCCAGCGTTGTTTCGTTTTTTCACTTTCCCAACTAAACGGCAACATATGATAATTGATAAGGAAACATACGTCTAATACTTCTAAATTTTGAGGTATTCGACTCAATACAAAATACGAACCGTATGCGTGATGGTCAAAGTAATGAGCTATGCCAAGATCATCAAATGTTTGAGTTGACAATTTACCTAAGTCATGCATCATCGCACCGCCCAGCCAAGGATTTTCATAACCCTTTTCTTTCATTAATTTCTTAGTATTTAAACAATGCTTGTACAAATCCATTGTGTGATGAGGATTCTTTTGGTCGAAATCTCCCATATAAGCTATTTCATTAACCAAATTTCTCACATGATTTTTAAATTCATCATGAATAATAATCTTGCTCCACCCTTCCTCAATGAATGGAATTTCAAATCTTCTAATTTGCTTTTCCAACACTTCATCAGGAACAGGATGTGGTCTATTTTTATTATCTTGTTGACACCACTCAAATGGTTTCGGCATTATGTAACAAATCTTTTCTATGTCTAGTCCATTGACTTTATTAAGAATTGCTCGACGAGACTTCATTGTGATATTTGTTGCATCGGCTATCACATTATATTTATTCTCCAAACGCTTTCGGATTAATGTATGAAAAAGTTCAAACACTTCATCATTTTGAGACTGGTCTCCGACTTCGCCGGTTAATTGTTCTCGTATCATATCAGTTGATATAACAACTGTATCAGGATTATCATTTACAATCTGTTTGGCAATGGTAGATTTACCACTTCCGGACAAACCACACATAACATATAGTTTTGGTTTACTCATTCCTACACACCTCATTTTTTATACTGAATGTAATTAAGTTTGTCATCACCTTTTCCATAACATCTTTTGCCTCAGTATTAATCTCCAATGGATTATTCTCCATATACTCTTGTTTATATTGTTTAATCCACTCACACGTTTCTTTTGCTAAATTTTTCGAATATTCTAATTCATAATGATAATTAGATTTAATATCGAGCAACATATCCTTATTTTTAGGGATTAGAATAGTACGGTAACTTTCGCCATTACAATATCTTTCGATAAAATCTTTCAAACGTAAAATATGATGTAATTGTTTGGGGTCACAACCATATTTCTCAATCTTATCTACGATACTTGGATACGGATATGTAAGAGCTTTGTACTTTTCAAATGCCATTCCGCACATACAATTAACACTTGCGTAATTGTTGTCCTTCCAATCTTTTCGAATATGAAGATATTTGCGTATGACATCTAATGTGTCATTAGGACAACCGCAACCGCACAATCTTAATACGTCATATGAATAATAGTCTATTAATGGGTCGATTAGAGATTCTTCATACCATTCTTCTCTATTACCAACTATAACCTCATTCTCCAAGGAAAGATTAGATTCTTTTTTTATAATCTTTTCTGCAATTTCACTCAATAACATATTTTGTTTTCACCCTTTCATATATTGCTTAATTTCTTCATTCGTTGCAATCTTCACTTCACTAAGCAAATATTCTCCACACCAACTTTCTTTATAACCCGAAACCATAACCACATCTTCTTCATCCGTTACTGAAAACTTATAAAAAGTTATAAACCTTTATGTTTCATTCCTACTTCATCGTATATGCTTTTGACATGAT